>JBDSGC010000352.1:0-4507 GCA_039919215.1 Thermoanaerobaculia bacterium
ACTGGGCGAGCTCCCGCGGGCAGGATGCCCGCGACACGGCCGGCAGGATGCCGGCGCTACGAAAAGTCCCCTACAGCAATCCAGTCAGAATCAGATCGGCGATCTGATCCGAGTGGGCGGCGAGCTCGTACTCTTTTTCGGAGAGGATCCGTGACGTCACCATCTCGTCCAGGATGCCGAAGAGGGCCTTGGCTACCAGTTGAGGATGCAGGGTGCGGCGGAACGAGCCGTCGGACTGTCCATGCTCCACGATCTTCCGGAGCATGTTGAGGTAGTCGGCCACCTCCTGCTGCGACAAAAGGCTCATGAACTTCAGGCTGTGGCGCAGTTCCACCTGGGCCACGATGGCCAGCGAGCGATCGCGGCCCAGCGTTTCCAGGTGATGACGGATGGCGATCCGCAGCCGTTCCTCCGGCCTCCGGACATGAGCAAGATCGCGCTCCAGCGACTGCAGGTAGTTACGGGTGTGCTCCCGGAAAACCGTTACCAGCAGATCTTCCTTGCCATCGAAGTACAGGTAGATCGTTCCGTCGGCGACACCCGCGGCCTTGGCAATCTCCGAGACCTTTGCGTTGAAGTAGCCGTTGCGGGCGAAGACGTCGATGGCCGCGCGGAGAATACGCTCGCGCTTGGGGGTGGCGCGAGCGGGTTCAGAAGGGGTTGTGGATACTGAAGGGCGGGTCATTGTGAATGAATGCTCATTCAGCACCGCCTGCGGTGTCAAGGATCCTTGGCGCTCAGGAAGATCCCGCGCGTGGGCCTGCCGTCAAAAGAGTGGCTTTCTAAGATTCATTGGGCCCGGCGAGGTACCGCCATCGCCTCGTTCATCCGGCGCCGCTCGGCGATGTCGGGCGGTACTTTGCCGGCTACGACCGTGATGGTGAACGTGCTGCTGCTCCGTTTCACTTTGAGTGCGATGCGGTCGCCCAGCCGAACCTCGCTGAAGTAGCGAAGTGCTTCGGCTCCCTGACTAAACCACAATGGCCTCCCGTTGATGGCGGTGATGACGTCCTGCGGCCTCAAACCTGCGCGATCGGCCGGCCCGCCGGGCGCAAGCTGCTGCACGAAAAGCCACACCGTTCGTCCCGATGGCGCTTTGGTGACGTTGAACGTGAATCCAATGCCGAGCCATCCAGACTGCGGGTGAGCAACGGCCATCGCCGCGAGGAACAGGGCGGTTTTCATTTCTTTGCACCTCCGGCCGGTTGAACGGTCAACCGCTCGCCGGCCGCGAGCATTACCCGCTGACAGGTGCTGTCGGGGCGCACGTCATCGCAAAACATGTAGGCGCCCGGGGCAACGGAGATCTCGACGCCGTCGTCGACGAAGCCTGCCAAGCCGCTGGGTGTCAACGGCAGCAACGAGGTGACAGGGAGAAACGCTTGCTTGTCGAGGGTGACGAGTGCCCAGCGGCTGTTGGATTGGTGGACGACATGCAGCAAGGCCGCCTTCGTTTTGAGAACGATCGCCGCGACCGGCTCTTGTGCATCCAGCATTGCGATGGTTGACGGAAAACCGACAGCGGCGACCGCCGCGAAGACGCGCCTAGTATCGCCCGTCAGGCGCAGATCGATGTCTCCCAGCGGCCCGCTGACCGCCTGTCGCGAGCGAGGCATTGTCGCCGCGGTGTAACGGACCATCGCTCCGGCCACCGGCTGGCCGTCTTCGGAGATCACACGTGTCTTGACGTTGACGATCTTGCGCAGAACGAGCTCGGCGGATGCGGGAGACTCCTCGGCCGCCAGGTACGACACCGCGTCGCTCTCGCCGCTGCGGCTCACGGCCTGGAGCGTGACCGGCCCCGGCTCGAGACCACTCAGTTCGAACCTTCCGTGGGGAAGGTAAGCTCCAGCATCGGCGATCCCCTTCCCCTCTCGAAACACGATCACGTCGGCGTCGATCGGATCGCCTGACTCGTTGGTGACACGACCCTTGGCACGGCCTCCCGGCAAAGCGATGGCGACGTCGGCGACGGCTTCCTGTGACGTCCGCTTCACGTCGACCGACGAGTCCTTGACGTAAAACGTCTCCTGCGGATTGCGGACCTGAACCTGCCACCGTCCCTCGTGCGGCAGAATTCCTTCGAAATGCCCTTTAGCATCCGCGCGGAAGGCGATTTTCGACCCATCCATGTCAGTGAAGATGACCCTCGATTCGAACGGTTGCCGACCGACACGGACGACGCCGCGAAGCTGAA
Organism: Thermoanaerobaculia bacterium; assembly: GCA_039919215.1. Classification (GTDB taxonomy): domain Bacteria; phylum Acidobacteriota; class Thermoanaerobaculia; order Gp7-AA8; family Gp7-AA8; genus JBDSGC01. Next base: position 2,198 of record JBDSGC010000352.1, read on the forward strand.
TCTTCGCCACGCTCAGGAATCGCGGCTCGTCATCGGGCATGGCATCAATGCGCTGTTGCAGAAAGACGGAACCCTGCAGATCGATGACCGAGACGATGTAATTTCCAGCAGGCAGCATGTCATTGCGCCATTCGCCGCCGACGGTCGCTTCGGTTTCGGAGACGGGAGTTTGCGCGCCACCGACAGCGGCTCGCTCAAGCTTCACATGCCACGGCGGCCCGCCGGGGGCGAGCGGCGGAGTGATGAGAAGGTCGATGAGCGCCGCCTTCTTCAGCTCGATCGGTGTAGACAAAAACGACTCGCGGTTTTCATTGACCCGGAAAGCCTTCACTTCCGCCATTTGCCATCCGGGACGGCGTACGGCGAGTCGGTAGTGCCCGGGCGGGACCCCAGCGAACTGAAAGAGACCATCACTCGCTTCTTTCAGCACCAGGCGCCGCGCCGGACCCGCTGCTGAATCCCCCGTCGGTGTCATCTCTACTTCGGCATCGACGTGCCGCCCGCGCAGTGCAACGACTCCCGCGATCGATGCGCCGCGATGAAACTGGATCGCGCCGAGGTCCTTCCGTTCGCCGGTGGTCAGGCTGAGGCGCGGAACATAATGAGGTGTGCGCTGATCGAGAACAAGACGGAGCTGCGATGACGTGGCGGGAGCGGCGCATCGCCACCGCAAACCGGTGACGTCACATTTCGACGAGACCAGAGTCGGATCCGCTCGCAGCAAGAATTCCGCACGCAAGGGCTCCGCAGGCGCCGCATCACCGAACGTTCCGTTGATTTCCGCAGCGGGCCAGACGTGCAGGACGCCGTCGGTGTCGCCGCCGATCGCAATTGCAGGCGCCCAACAGCGCGACGAGCCGGCGAGAGCGATCTCCCACTGGCCGCCTTGGTACGTCAAGCCGGCCTGCGTGGAGAGTCTGGCTACAGAATCCGAACGGGTTTCGCATTCGGCGTCTGCGCACCTCCTGCGCGCCGTGATTTGTCCGTCGCAGGAACGAAGGTCGATACCCTGTCCGACCGCGTGAAGCGACGCTGCCGAGAGCGAAGGAGTAAGAAGAACAGTGATGACCGCCGCGCGCGCAAAACTCATGTCGCGGATCACACCCAGTAGCATGAGCGCATTTGGCAATAGGTGGTGCATCCGGCACCGGGCATGCACTGCCTGACCGTCGTGCAACCCGAGAGATTGCCGCCGCCGTTCAAGAACTCCCAGCACGATTCATTGCCGTTCTCATCGCCCGTACAGTCGAAGCTGTTGCAACCATTCCCAAGACCAAAGGACACCGGGGCCATCAGGAGAATGAAAGCGCACACAATGCTCACGCGACGTACCATTTGAATCTCCTTCATTTCGTCATTTAGACGGAACATTGACTGAAGAATTTATCAGGAAGGAAGCGCATAGAGCAAGGAAGTCTTTACGGATCGGTATCACCGGGGCTGTCAGGGATCGCCGAGGAAGCACGTTCTGATCAAGGCTGTCTGATGAGCCTAGGCGGCCGCTGGCGGCTGAGCGAAGATGGCGGGGACGCTTTGCGAACCAGCCCCGTGGTGCGTTTCGGTCTCAGGAGGAGGTAGCCAGATGCTCGCGGAGGTGCTGAACCAGCGCCCGCCGCGTCCCCTCCTCTGGAAAATCCCGCACCCGGGCTTCGATGATCTGCATCACCCCCGTCCTGTCGAGGGACGCTGAGACCGGATAGATGTGGACGTGAAGGTGAGGAACAGCGATGCCGAGCTTGAGAATGACTGACCGCTCGGCGCCCGTGGCATCGAGGACTGCGCGTTCGGCAAGACGGTAGAGGCATAGAAAGTGTGAGGCCTCGATATCGCTCAGATCCGAAAGATTCTGTACGTGGGCCTTCCACACCACCATCAAGTGGCCGCGCGTCGCCCAGTCGTCGTGAATGATGACCAGAGAGCTGTTGTCTTCGAAGACGATTTCGCCGGTCTGGTCAGGGGTGTCGCAGAGAACGCAGGTCATGACGAAATCCTACTCCCGGATGGGCGGCAGAAGCGCTCGCTGACACAGACCACTTCAATGTGCGCCGCTGTCTATAATCCGCGCCCATGCGAATGGTGCGATTGGGCAGAACGGATGTTCAGGTTCCGGTCATCAGTCTGGGGACCTGGGGCCACGGTGGGCCGAACGTGAGCAACGGTGCTTCGGTGGGATGGACCGGCCACGACGACGATCAGGCCCGCGAGGCGTTGATCGAGGCGCACCGGCGGGGGATTACGCACTGGGACACCGCCGATGCGTACGGCAACGGTCACGCCGAGCAGCTCATCGGCGAAGTCCTCGCCGCCGGG
>JBDSGC010000353.1:0-4930 GCA_039919215.1 Thermoanaerobaculia bacterium
GTCGCGGGCATCCTGCCCGCGGGAGCTCGCCGAGAAAGCGCCGGCTGGAAGCCGACGCCACGGCCGGCAAGGATGCCGGCGCCACGTTCGCTCCGCTCAAAAAACCACGGAGCGCACGTTCATCTCCCACTCAACCGCGCATCGCGAATCCACATCGAGAGTCCTTCTCCCCGCACACGGGGAGAAGGTGCCGAAGGCGGATGAGGGGCCCTCACACGCAACGAAAAGCAGGACCCCTCATCCCCGCTTCGCGGACCTTCTCCCCGCTGCGGCGGGGAGAAGGAACTCGATCGGGAGAGCTTCCCGTTTCTCACCATCACTGGCTGGGCACCGCAGTTGTCCCCCGGCTCTTCGGCTGAAAAAAATCCCCACATCGTCATCCTGAGCTGGGGAACGGCGCGGTGGGCCGTTGACGGCGTGATGAACGATTTCGTCATCCTGAGGCGCGGAGACGCCGAAGGATCTGCAACGTCGCGGTCGTGAGTTCGATTTCCCCTCGCTGAGGACCACGGTTCATTAGAAGCGGCGTGGGTGGCGGGCGGGAAGCGAAGGATCTGACGGTTGGAGATTTCTTCGCAAGCTCCTCCGCATGACGGAAGATGCTTTTCTACTTCCCCTGGAAATTTGCGGGGCGTTTCTCGATGAAGGCCTGCATGCCCTCTTTGGTGTCCTGGCTGGCGCAGAGGAGGCCGAAGAGCGCTGCCTCCAGGAACTGACCCTCCTCGAACGGCATCTCGCTGCCACTCATGACCGCTTCGATGGCGGCGCGCACCGCCAGCGGTCCGCGGGTCATGATCCTGCGGGCCATCTCCTCGGCTGCTGCCAGGAGCTGATCGCCGGGGACGACTTTGTTCACCAGGCCGATGCGCAGCGCCTCTTCCGCTCCGATGCGATCGCCGGTGCAGATCAGTTCGAGCGCTTTGGCTTTGCCCAGAAGCCGGGCCATGCGCTGGGTGCCACCGTAGCCGGGGATGATGCCCAGGCTGACTTCGGGCAGGCCGATCTCCGCCTTGTCGGAGGCGATGCGGATGTGGCAGGCCAGGGCCAGCTCACAACCGCCGCCGAGGGCGAAGCCGTTGATGGCGGCGATCACCACCTTGGGGAACCGCTCGATGAAGGAGAAGATGAATTGCCCGCGCTGGGATGTGTCCTTGCCGGTGATGGGAGTCTTCAGGGCCAGCTCGTTGATGTCCGCCCCGGCCACGAAGGCCTTCTCCCCTTCGCCGGTCACGATCACCGCTTTGACCGCGTCGTCGTCACGGGCGCCGGCGAAGACGCGGTAGATCTCTTCCACCGTCTGGGCGTTGAGGGCATTGCGCACTTTCGGCCGATCGACACGCAGGATCAGGATCCCGTCGCGCACTTCGGTTTTCACGTTTTCAAGATTTTCGTCAGCCATGGTCTCGCTCCCGTTCGATTCTTTTACAGGCAGGAGGGTCTCCTGCCGCAGACATCACTTCCGATCGAAGGGCACCGGTTTCTCGCCGGAATAGTCGTAGAAACCTGCTCCAGTTTTCCGTCCGAACCGTCCCGCCAGAACCATCTTGCGCAGCAGGGGCGGCGCGGCGAAGCGCTTCTCCTGATACTCCGCGAACATCACATCGGTGATGTAGTACGTGGTGTCCAGTCCGACGAAGTCGAGCAGGGTGAAAGGTCCCATGGGATACCCGCAACCGAGCTGCATGGCCTTGTCGATGTCCTCGATCGAGCCGACCCCTTCCTCGAAGGCCCGGATGGCGTCGAGGATGTAGGGAACCAGCAGCCGGTTGACGATGAACCCGGAGTTGTCGCGCGCGGCCACCGGCTCCTTGCCCAGCGACTTCGCAAACTCGAAGGCGCGGTCGAAGCTCTCATCGCTGGTGAGGATGGTGCGCACCACCTCCACCAGTTTCATCAGCGGAACCGGGTTGAAGAAATGGAGCCCCACGAACTGCTTCGGGCGGGTGGTGGCCATCCCCAGCTCGGTGATGGTCAGCGAGGAAGTATTCGAGGCGAAGATCGCATCCTTCTTCACGATCTTGTCCAGCGCCGCGTAGGTGTCTTTCTTGAGCTGGGCGTTCTCGATGATGGCCTCGATGACGATGTCGCAGTCGGCCAGATCGTCCAGCGAAGTGCTGCCCTTGAGCCGTCCCATCGCCGCATCGCGATCCTCCGGCTTCAGCTTCCCCTTCTCCACGAACTTGCCAAGGCTCTTCTCGATCCCGCCCATGCCCTTGTCCAGAAACTTCTGCTCCACCTCGCGCACCACGGTGTCGTAGCCAGCCTGTGCCGAGATCTGCGCGATTCCCGACCCCATCAGACCGCAGCCGAGAACCCCTACCTTTTTGATCGATGCCATGAACACTCCTTGTGAACGCGCGCCATTCTAGCCGGGCCGGCACGGCCGGCCGCGTAGTTCGCACAGCGTCCGCCACCATTTGCGCTCAGCCACGTTCCCGAACGCTTCAACGCAGAGGAAACGGGAGCGCTGCCTCTGCACTGAAAGGCGGCAGTGTGAACGCAGCTGAGACGAAAAAGTGGCGGACGCTGTGCGAACCAACGCGGCCGGCCGTGCCGGCGCCGTGCCGGCTCAGCTTGATTCGTCCAGGGGGGTGAGTCTTACGAAGACGTTGCCGGGGACTTGTTTGTAGGCGGCGCCGGTGCGCCGGTCCACGGCGTTGCCGGGAGCGGATCCCAGGAGTTGTCCGCCCTCGAAGGCCAGCGCGGGGAGCTCGAAGTCGTCTGAGGTGTTCCACATCAGGAGAGTGGCTACGGCGCCCAGGACGGTTCCGGCCACAACGCCGGGAACGCTGTTGATCGCCGTGACCCGCGACGTCTGTCTCTGGAAACTGATGGTCTGTTCGGCGAAGCCATCTTTGGCCACGGTGACGCTGCAGGGTTGGGCCGCGCGGGGGACGGTGACGGTGGTGGGAGTGACACCGCCGAACAGTGGCGCGGATCCGCAGTTCACCGTCACCACCGCACCCGACGGATCGGAGGTCACCGGAATCCGTTCCGTCGACTGATTCACCATCGTGGCACAGCGGGAAGCGAGCAACAGAGTGGCCAGACCGAGAAGAGACTTCCGCATCTTGTCTCCTTGATGTTCGTGCGCCGCGGCCGGCAGGAGGCCGGTCGCGGCGAGCGAGCAAATCCAGTTTACTCCGGCGAGCCCAGCCAGGGTGTCGCCGTCACACCACCGGAGGCAGGTCGGGCCCACGGATCCGGGTGTGGTGCGGCCGTCCCGGCCGCCCCTGTCAGGAAGGGGAACTGCGGTCCCCTCAGAAGACTTCGATCTCGCCGATTTTCCCATCGACAAGAAGCGTCGGCTCGGTCATATCCTGAACCTGCTCGACGGTCACCCCTGGGGCAAGTTCGAGCAGCCGCAGACCTTCCGTTGTGACATCGAGAACGCAGTAGTCGGTGATGATGCGATCCACGCAGGCCACACCGGTGAGCGGCAGATTGCACTTCTGGAGAATCTTCTTCTCGCCCTTCTTCGTCACATGCTCCATCGTCACGATCAGACGTTTTGCTCCGGCCACCAGATCCATCGCCCCGCCCATCCCCTTGACCATGGAACCGGGCACCATCCAGTTGGCGATGTCGCCGCCGGCGGAAACCTGCATGGCCCCGAGGATGGAGAGATCGACCTTCCCTGCCCGGATCATGGCGAAGGAGTCGGCGCTGGAAAAGAACGCCGCACCGGGGAGCACGGTCACCGTCTGCTTTCCCGCGTTGATCAGATCGGCGTCGACTTCGTCATCCGATGGAAACGGACCGAGGCCGAGGATTCCATTCTCCGATTGAAGGATCACTTCCATGCCGGTGGGGATGTTGTTGGCCACCAGCGTGGGCATCCCGATGCCGAGGTTGACGTAGAAGCCATCCTGCAACTCGCGGGCGGCTCGCCGGACGATCTGATCGCGGGTCAGGGGCATCGATTCTCCATGGGCCGTGGCCCGGACATACCGGCAGGAAGAGAGGCGCTCACGCTTTGCTCACCGTGCGCTGTTCGATGCGTTTCTGGCGTTTGGCCACCACCACCCGATGCACGAAGATTCCCGGCGTATGAATGCAGTCCGGCTCGAGCTCGCCGGGCTCCACCAGCTCTTCGATTTCTGCGATGCAGACGCGGCCAGCCGTGGCAGCCATGGGGTTGAAATTGCGCGCGGTCTTCCGATAGACCAGATTGCCGAGGCGATCGCCCTTCCATGCGGCCACCATCGAGAAGTCGCCGACGATGCCGCGCTCCATCACATACATTTTCCCGTCGAACTGGCGCGACTCTTTCCCCTCGGCGACGATGGTGCCGTAGCCGGCGGGAGTGAAGAAGGCGGGGATGCCCGCGCCGCCGGCCCGCATCCGTTCGGCCAGCGTCCCCTGCGGCACGAACTCGACCTCGAGCTCACGGGCCAGAAACTGGCGCTCGAATTCGCTGTTCTCGCCAACGTAGGAGGACACCATTTTGCGGATCTGCCTGGTCTTGAGGAGCAGCCCCAGTCCCCAGTCATCGACGCCGGCATTGTTCGACACGCAGGTCAGGTTGCGCACGCCGCGGGCCACCAGAGCGTTGATCAGGTTCTCGGGAATGCCGCACAGTCCGAAGCCACCGACCACGAGGAGGGCGCCATCCGCGATGTCGCGAACAGCCTCTCCGGCCGAAGGCACCACTTTGTCGATCATGGCCCGACGATATCAAAAGAGGATTGGAAACCTTGTGAATTGGTCCAGGTTCCATCAGCGATGTCGCTCACGCAGGCTGGCTGCTGTTGATCACTCGATCCTTCGCCTCTGCGCAGCTTGATGACACGACCGCAGGCACCGATGACCGGCGCGCGCAGGCGCGCCACACAGACCAGCCCCGGGCTCGGCCCGGGGAAAAACGACGAGCCAAGAAAACGGCGGCCGCGAAGGCGGTCGCTACAGGCTGCGGGGAGTTGTAGCGGCC
>JBDSGC010000354.1:0-11810 GCA_039919215.1 Thermoanaerobaculia bacterium
ACCATTGTGCAACTGGCGAATTCACGGCCCTCAGTTGATTCCGTACAGAAGGCATGGGAGTCTGGGCGCCTTGCGGAGTACCGCTGTCTTTCCTGCCGAGGTAGCGGGCTACCAGCCGGCCAACGACTCACGCCCGCGGATGCGACTTCTTGTACACCGCCATGAGTTGCCAGTCATTGAGATGCGTATATCGCTGCGTGGTCGACAGAGAGGCGTGGCCGAGAAGCTCCTGGATCCCGCGCAGATCGGCGCCGGCGTTCAGCAGGTGGGTCGCAAACGAATGCCGCAACGTGTGTGGCGACACTCCTGCCCGCAGCGACGCGCCACGAACGTAGCCATCAAAGAGCCGGCGGACGCTGCGCGTGGTGATCTTCGCTCCCCGATAGTTCACGAAGAGAGCGTTCTCGTCGGAGTCATGGGCGAAGGTCGGACGGACCACCAGCCATTCGCGTACCGCAGCTTCCGCCTTCGAACCGAACGGGACGATCCGCTCTTTGGAGCCCTTTCCACGCACTTTGACCAGGTGCGCCTTCAGCTCGATGTCGTCGATCTCAATTCCGACAAGCTCGCTGATGCGCAGCCCCGATGCGTAGAGCAACTCCAGCCATGCGAGGTCGCGAATGCCGAGTGGGCGCGTGGTGTCTGGTTGTTCGAGGAGAATGGCGATATCGGAAGACTGCAAAACCGCAGGCAGATGTTTCTCCCGTTTCGGCGTGGTCACGGTGCGCGCCGGGTTGCTTTCCAGAGTCCCTTCGCGCATCAGAAACTTGAAGAAGGAACGCAACGCCGAGAGTTGCCTTGCGATCGACGAGCGGCTCAGCTTTCTCCGGGCCAAATGCGAGAGATAGGATCGGATGGTCAGGTGATCGACGCGTGCGAGGTCCAGTTGGTCGCGACCTAGCGTGAAGTATTCGTTGCAGAGGAAGGCGACGAAGAATTCCAAGTCAGTGCGATAGGCGTCGACGGTGTGGATGGAAACGTTCCGTTCGTACGTCAGATAGTTCAGGAAATCGCCCAGCTCACCAGTCACACCCACCCCCGCGCGTAGTCAACAAGGATAGCGGATGGAGGGCCAGGGCGCATTTCCCCAATCGTCGTCCTGGTGAGGTGGGGGATGGCGGGAGGCGCCAGTGACGGCGAGACGAACCGTCCGTCATCCTTGAGCCGCGGAGAAGGGGAAGGATCTGCAACGTCGCAACTGTCGCAGGCAGCATCCTCGTGATTGCAGATCCTTCGCTTCCCGCCCGCTGCCCACGCCGCTCAGGATGACGGTTTGGGCACTTCTTCACGGCTCTCAACCTCTTGTCGGCAATTGCTCCCGCCGGATGACAAAGGCTGTGCCTCATGCTACGTTACCGCTCCCTCCGGAGGCCGCCCCCCATGGCTGAACACAACGCAGATCTCAAGAAGACGCCCTTGAACCAGGTCGAGCACGAGCTCGGCGGGAAGATGGTTGACTTCGGCGGATGGGAGTTGCCTGTGCAGTTCGGCGGGATCCTCGACGAGCACGCCGCCGTTCGCGAACGCGCGGGCCTTTTCGACGTGTCCCACATGGGCGAGATCACGGTGAAAGGTCCGGGAGCGCTTGCGCTGCTGCAGAGCGCCACGTGCAACGATGTCTCGAAGCTGCAGGACGGACGCGCCCAGTACAACGGACTGCTCTACCCGACGGCCGGCTTCGTCGACGACATCCTCATCTACCGGAACTCCGCCGATGACTACTTCGTGGTCGTCAATGCCTCGAACACCGGCAAGGACTACGACTGGCTGGCCGAGTGCGGAAAGAATGCGGACGCCGAGGTGAAGAACGTCAGCGGGGACTACGCTCAACTCGCATTGCAGGGGCCGGAGTCCGAGCGCATCCTGCAGCCGATGACCGACGTCGACCTCTCCTCGATGAAGTACTACCACTTCGCCAAGGGTCAGGTCGACGGCATCCCGGCCATCGTCTCCCGCACCGGGTACACCGGCGAAGACGGGTTCGAGGTCTACCTCGCGCCGTCAGAAGCCCCACGGCTTTTCCGAAGATTTCTCGAGGGCGGCGTGGTCACCCCCTGCGGCCTCGGAGCGCGCGACACTTTGCGGCTCGAAGCGAAAATGGCGCTCTACGGCAACGATATCGACCAGACCACCACGCCGCTGGAGGCCGATCTGGGCTGGATCGTCAAGATGGAGAAGGGCGATTTCACCGGTCGCGACGTGCTCCAGCGCGAGCGCACCGAGGGGACGCAGCGCAAGCTCGTCGGCTTCGAGATGATCGATCGCGGGATCGGACGCCACGGATATCCGATCGTCGATGGCAGTGCGCAGATCGGCGTAGTCACCAGCGGCACCCATTCACCGACATTGAAAAAAGCGATCGGCCTCGCGTATCTTCCGCTCGACCGATCGACGCCCGGGTCGGAGTTTCCGATCATGATCCGAGGAAAAGAGACCAGGGCACGGGTCGTCCCCACCCCCTTCTACAAACGCGCGAAGTAAGAATCAAGAGAGAGGAGCGAATCGATGACTCCGGAAGACAGCAGATACGCGAAGAGCCACGAGTACGTCCACCTGGACAAGGAAGTGGGTACCATCGGCATCACCGAGTACGCCCAGAAAGAGCTGGGCGATGTCGTCTTTGTCGAGCTTCCGCAGGTGGGGACGCAGCTGGAAGCCGGCGACGAGCTCGGCAGCATCGAATCGGTCAAGGCGGTGTCGGAACTGTTCTGCCCGGTGTCCGGTGAGGTGATCGAGGTCAATGAAGCGCTCGCGGACAAACCGGAACTGGTCAACACCGATCCCTACGGCGATGGCTGGATGGTGCGGATTAAAGTGTCGGACGCCACCGAAGTCGATGAGCTGATGAGCGCGGAAGAGTACGAGGAGTACACGCAGACCGAGAGTCACTGAGGTTTCGCTCACGGCGAAATGCAAAGTGAGAGCGGCGCGTTTTCTCTGATCGGTTCCGCATTTTCCATTTCAAACTATGAGCAACCTTCCTGATCCTCTCCAAGACGGACACCGTTACATCCCGAACGCGGCCGAAGACATCACCGAGATGCTCGGTGTCATCGGCGTGGACTCGGTCGATGCTCTCTTCGAGTCCATTCCCGCCGCAGTGAAACTGGACCGCCTGCTGGATCTGCCCGGACCCTGGTCGGAGATCGAGTCGCGGCAGTGGTTCCGGAAACTCGCGGCGCGCAACGTCACTGCTGTGGATCACCTGTCGTTTCTCGGCGCGGGCGCCTACGCCCATTACCAACCGGCGTGCGTGGATCAGCTCCTGCTCCGCGGAGAGTTCCTGACTTCGTACACGCCCTATCAGCCGGAAGTCTCGCAGGGCACGCTGCAGTCGATCTTCGAGTACCAGACCCACCAGTGTCTGTTGACCGGATTGGACGTCGCCAACGCCTCGCTCTACGACGGCTCCACTGCCCTGTGCGAGGCCGTCCTGCTTGCCGAGCGGGTGGTGAAAAATCGAACCAGGGTCGTCGTGGCGAAGTCGATGCACCCGCACTACACCGCCACATTGCGCACCTATCTGCAGAACCTTGGGGTCGACATCGTCGAGGTTGCCTGGGGCGCGGACGGCCGCATCGACATGGAGGCACTGCGCACCGCATGCGACGAAGGCGTGTTCGCGGTGGCGGTGCAGTCGCCGAACTTCCTCGGCGTCCTGGAAGACTACGACGCCGTCGCCGCGATCGCCGGCCAAATCGGCGCAATCAAAATCGCGGTCATCACCGAGGCCACATCGCTGGGCATCGTGACGCCGCCTGGCGCGCACGACTTCGACATCTGTGTCGGCGAAGGCCAGGCCTGGGGGATTCCCACGCAGTACGGTGGTCCCAACGTGGGATTCATGGTGGTTCGGGAAGCGCTCAAGCGGCACATGCCCGGCCGCCTGGTCGGCGAGACCGTCGACGTCGATGGACGTCGCGCATTTGTCCTGACCCTGGCCACCCGCGAGCAGCACATTCGCCGTGGGAAGGCCACGTCGAACATCTGCACCAACGAGGCACTCATCGCCCTGGCCGCCAACATCTATCTGTCGCTGATGGGAAAAGAAGGGTTGCGCGACGTGGCCGTCCACTCCCTGCAGAAGGCTGCCTACCTGCGCGGAAAGCTGGCAGAGATCGAGTCGGTTACGCTCCCGTTCGCCGGTCCTGTCTACAACGAGTTCGTGGTGCGCACGCCGCTTCCGGCAAAGGCGATCCTGGCCGACCTGGAGCAGCAGAAAATCCTCGGCGGGATTCCGCTGGGACCCTTCTATCCTTCGCAGTCGAATGACTTCCTCGTCGCGGTGACCGAGTTGCATTCGCGCGAGCAGCTCGACCAGTACGCGACGGCGCTCAGCGCGGCGATCGCCCGGGGAACTCGATGAGCACCATTCTGGAAACCGAAGCGGCTACCGCTCCTGCCGCCGCCACCGCGCACCGCGAGGGAGTGCTGTTCGAGCACTCCCGCAAGGGTCGCCGGGGATACCAGCTTCCTCCTCTGGACGTGCCGGAAAAGAACGTTCTGCCGGCATCGCTCCTGCGCGTAGAGATCGCCGACGAACTGGAAGTGTCCGAAGTCGGAGTGATCCGTCACTTCACCCGGCTCTCCAAGCTGAACCTGTCCATCGATGCCGGGATGTATCCGCTGGGCTCCTGCTCCATGAAGCACAACCCTCGCTTGAATGAGGAGATCGCCCGCACGCCCGGTTTCGCACTTTCCCATCCGTTGCAGCCCGACCATCAGGTGCAGGGGAATCTCGAGCTTCTCTGGAACCTGGAGCAGGCCCTCAAAGAGATCATGGGACTGCCGCGGGTGACCCTGCAGCCGGTGGCCGGCGCGCACGGTGAGCTGACCGGCATCCTCATGATCCACAAGGCGCTGGCGAAGAGCGGCAACGCCCGTAAATACATCCTGATCCCCGATTCTGCGCACGGAACGAACCCCGCCTCGGCGGCCTTCGCCGGCTACGAGATCAAGGAGCTGAAGTCGAACTCGCGGGGCATGGTCGACGCCGATACGCTCGCCGCGGCGGTCACCGAAGACGTGGCCGCGCTGATGATCACCGTGCCGAACACCCTCGGTGTGTTCGAGAGCGAGATCCAGAAGTTCGCCGCGATCCTCCACGCCAAGGGCGCCTATCTCTATTGCGATGGCGCGAACCTGAACTCCTTCGTGGGCATCGCACGCCCCGGCGACATGGGCATCGACGTCATCCACTCCAATCTGCACAAGACCTTCTCCACACCGCACGGCGGGGGCGGTCCGGGTGCCGGCCCGGTCGGCGTATCCGAGAGCCTGATTCCTTACCTTCCCCCGCCGACGGTGGAGCGGCGGGAGGATGGAACGTTCTATCTCGATGACCAGCATCCCGATTCGATCGGCCGTGTCCGGGCCTTCAACGGAAACTTCGGTGTGATGGTGCGCGCCTTGACCTACATCCGCTCGATGGGGCCGCAGGGCCTGCGCCGCATTGCCCAACTCGCCGTGCTCAACGCCAACTACATCCGCGCCCGCTTAAAAGGCGCCTACCACCTGCCGTACGACGCGGCGACGCTGCACGAGGTCGTGTTCAGCGACAAGATCCAGACTGCCAAGGACGTTCACACCCTCGACATCGCCAAGCGGCTGATGGACTACGGCTTCCATCCACCGACCATCTACTTTCCGCTGATCGTTTCCGGCGCTCTGATGATCGAGCCGACGGAAAGCGAGCCGAAGGAAGAGCTCGACGCCTTCTGCGAGGCCATGCTGGCCATCGCCCGGGAATGCGAAGAGCGTCCCGAGCTGGTGCGCACCGCGCCGCACACCACTCCGGTGCGCCGGCTCGATGAGGCGCGGGCGGCGCGGCAGCCGATTCTCCGGTGGAAACGGCCGTAAGGCTACGGAAAACAGATACCTGCGAGGCAGAACGTCTTAGACCGCGACCTTGGCGGAGCATTGGGCAACCAGCGCCGCCGGCCGTGCGGGCCGAGGGCTCTACCCTTGCAGTAGACTCTGGCGGCCGTGCCACCATACGAAGAAGAAGATACCGACGACCTCGACCGGACGATCTCCATGCGTCGCCCGGAAGGGGGCGGCGCGTTTACCGACAAGCGGGCGGAGGACCGGCGCCAGTCTCACGTCCGCATCCTTTTCATCACCGTTGGCGTCATCGCCGTGCTGTACATGGCCAAGCCGGTGGTGGTCCCCATCGCGCTGGCCATCCTCTTCGCCTTCCTGCTGACGCCGGTCGTTTCGGTGCTGGAGCGAACGTTCCTCAAGCGCGTCGGCGCCATCGTCCTTTCCCTCGGCCTCGTCCTGGCCGCCCTGTCTCTGGGCGGGTGGTGGATGTATCAGCAACTCAACGTCGTCGCGCGCGAATTTGCGGAAGCGGCGGCCAGCGGCAAGATCGAGGAGAAGCTGCGTTTTCTGCGCGGCTCTTCCGGCGGCACTTTCGCGGTCGTGGAGCGCACTCTGCAGCGGGTGACCGAGACCCCGCAGGAACGCCCCGATCTCAAAGTCCGCGTCATTCCCGACCGGAAAAACTTCGCCGATCGCTACAAGACCCTGGCCCCGACCGTCGAGGTGGTCGCATCGTCATTCCTTGTCGTCGTTTTAGTCTTCTTCCTGATGCAGGACCGCGAGCAGATGCGCGACAAGATGCTCCGCCTGGCTGGCCGCGCCCATCTGACCGTGACTACCCAGGCGATCGGCGAAACGTCGGAGCGGATCAGCCGCTATCTGCTGACCATTGCCCTGCTCAACCTCGGCTTCGGGCTGCTCATCGGGGTCGGACTGTTTCTGCTGCATGTTCCGCATGCCCCGTTGTGGGGCGTCATCGCCGGATTGCTGCGGTTCGTGCCGTATGTCGGCGCCGTGTTGAGTGCCGCGTTCCCGACCTTCCTTTCGATTGCGGTGTTTCCCAACTGGTACACCCCTCTCGCGGTGCTGGGACTCTTCCTGTTGACCGATCAGCTCATCGGAAGCTTCATCGAGCCGATCGTGGTCGGTCACCGCGTGGGGGTCTCGCCGATCGCGTTGCTGGTCTCCGCGATCTTCTGGGGCTGGTTGTGGGGTCCGGTGGGACTCCTGCTGGCGACGCCAATCTCCGTCTGCCTGACCGTCGGCGGTGAGTTCATCCCGGCCATCCGGATTTTCTCGATCATGTTCGGCGCCGAGGATCCGCTGGAGGGGTATCTCAGTTTCTACAACCGGCTGCTGCTGCGTGATCGCACCGGCGCGATCTCCATCGCCGATCGCCACGCGGAAAGCGACACCATGGAAGAGATGTTCAGCGATCTCTTCATCCCCACGCTGACCTTCGCGCAGGAGGAGCTGGATCGGAAACGCATCACGTCGGCGCACGACCACTTCATCAAGGACGTCATCCGCGAGCTGATCATCCGTTTTGGCGATCGGAACGCCGGGATGCCCGATCCGGAGCGGCATCTGATCGCTGTGTCGGTGGCTGGGGAGCGGCTTTCGCTGGGCACGCTGATGTTGACGCAGCTTCTGCGTTCCGAAGGCTTCTCCATCGACTACTTCACCGACCTGCCGGATGAAGAATTGCTGGCCTTCGTCGGCGACGTGAAGCCGGAGGCGCTGTTCATCTCCTGCACCAACAGCGACCACATCGAAGCGGGGTTCTCACTGATCCAGCTGATCGCGGCGTCCTTTCCTGAGCTCATGCTGGTTGCCGGAGGATCGGCATTTGCGCGCGACCGGCAGAAGACGCTGGTCGTTGGCGCCACCTACGTGCCGGCGACTCTGGCCGAGGCGCGCGAAGACTTTCTGTCGCAGCGGAAAACGTCTCGGAAGAAGACAGGCCGGAGCATCACGTTCAGCGGGACGCGATTCCGTGTGCCGCCGCCGGCGTAACGTCAACCGGGCGGCCAGCCGAAGTTGCGGCCGCCGAGGATGTGAACGTGGATGTGGAACACGGTCTGGCCGGCCGCCTCGCCGTTGTTGATCACCAACCGGTATCCCTCACCATCGAGATGCAATTCGCGGGCGATCTGCGCCGCGCGCACCAGGGTCATCCCGATCATGGCGGCGTCCCCTTCGGTCAGGTCGTCCAGCGTAGGGATGTGCTTTCTCGGAATGACCAGCACGTGAGTCGGCGCCTGGGGGTTGATGTCGTGAAAGGCGACCACGTCATCGTCTTCCCGCACTTTCTTTGCGGGGATCTCGCCGTTTGCGATCCTGCAGAAGAGACAACGGTCATTTCCAGCCATGGCCGGATGATACGACGACGCGCGGAATGCCTGCGAAGTCGTTCCGCACTTCCATGACGGCGATCTGACGCGCCTCAGCGGCGATGCGGACGGCAGCCTCCTGCCCGTAGCCGATCTCCAGGACCACCAGCGAAGCGCCGCAGGAATCGAAGATGCGCTCGATCATTTCAGTCCCCCGTACTCCGGGAGTGAGTGCCGAGCGTGGCTCGTGCGCCCGCACTTCCCGATCCAGCAGCTCCACATCGGCCGCCGGAATGTAAGGCGGGTTCGAGACGACGACATCGAACGCATTTCGCAAACCGGTGAGTACGTCCGACGCCACGAACTGGATGCGTGACTGGAGGCGTCGCGCATTCTGCCTGGCCACCGCCAGAGAAGCGAGGGACCGATCGGTTGCCAGGACTCGAAGGTCGGGACGCTCCCGCTCCAGAGTGACGGCGATGCAGCCGCTTCCTGTTCCAACATCGACGACTGAGGCGTGGCGTGGAGCGCGCAGGAGGACCGTTTCGACCAGAAGCTCCGTCTCCGGACGGGGAATGAGCACGCGGTCGTCGACCAGGAACTCGCGCCCGTAAAACTCGGATCGACCGCGGATGTACTGGAGCGGCTCACCGGCAAGCCGGCGAGCCAGCAGAGCTTCGATCTGGCTCGGATCGAAGACTTCCTCGCCGTGCGAGATCAGATAGGAAGGAGACCGCTGCAGCGCGTCGGCGAGCAGAAGGTCGACATCGCGAGGATTGAGGCCGGTTCGTTTTGCTTCCTCCCGCCATCGCGTGCGGAACGAATCGACGCGCTCGCTGGTCACGGCTCTGGTCACGGCTCTGGTCACGGCTCTGGTCATGGCTCCGCGTACGTCAGCTCGAGGAAGATGTCCTCCAGCGCACTGCCAGGCTGGCCGGCGGCCATCAATTCCGCGGTGGTACCGCTGGCAACGATGCGTCCACGGTTCAGGATTGCGATCCGATCGCAGACCGCCTCTGCTACAGACAACGTGTGGGTCGTCAGAAAAACGGTCCGCTTCTCGTCGACCAGACGCCGGAACAGCAGCTTGACCTGCTTCTGCGCGAGCGCGTCCAGTCCCACCATTGGCTCGTCGATGATCAGCAGAGGAGGATCGTGGACCAGAGCGGAGACGATCACGAGCTTCTGCTTCATCCCATGGGAAAAGTTTTCGATGCGCGCATCGGCCCAGTCGAGGATGCCGAAGTACCGGAGCAGCTCCAGGGCTCGGGCTTCACATTCCGGCCAGGGCTTTCCGTAGAGGCTGGCCACAAATTGAAGCAGCTCGCGTCCAGTGAGCTTTTCGTAGAGGAAGGGGCGATCCGGGACGTAGCCGATGCCGGCCTTGATCCGCAGCGCCTCGGTGGCCAGATCGAGGCCATCGATGAGCACGGTGCCGGAGGTAGGAAGCGAGAGTCCCGCAAGGATGCGGATGGTGGTGGTCTTCCCCGCTCCGTTCGGTCCGAGGAAGCCAAAGATCTCGCCGCGGCGAGCGTCGATGGAGATGCCATCGACCGCCGTAAAGTCCCCGTATTTCTTGGTCAGGTTGCGGACTTCGATCATCGGTAATGTGTTGGAGTGGCAGGCCTGGATGGGCCGGGCGCTCCCGCGGCCAGAGTATGGCCAGAGTATCATCCGGTCGCGGAAAAACTTTCCATGGCGGGGACCGTAACGTACTGATGGCTGAACGTGAGCAACTCGACGATCGCGCTCTGGTAGCGCGAGTCCTCGAGGGCGACCGAGACCGATTCACGGAACTGGTGAAACGCTATGAACGGCGGATCGTCAATTACGTGTATCGGATCACCCATCGCTATGAAGACGCTCACGATCTCGCTCAGGAAATCTTCGTGAAGGTATTCATGGCCCTCGATCGGTACGATCCGAAGTACCAGTTCTCGACCTGGTTGTTCCGGATCGCACAGAACAGCGCCATCGACGCCATCCGCAAGAAAAGCATTCAGGAAGTTCCCATCGCCCGCCCCGCGGATGAGGAAGGCTCGGGCAAAGAGAGGGAGTTCGCCGACGGCGGCGTGTCGCCCTACCGCGCCATGAAGAATAAGCAACTGGCCGCGGCGATCGATCTTGCGGTCGGTCACCTGCCGGCCGACTATCGGGAGCTGATCCAGCTCCGTCACTTCGCAGAGCTATCCTACGAAGAGATTGCCTCGATGAAGAAGCTTCCGCTGGGCACCGTCAAGAACAAGCTCTTCCGGGCGCGAAATCTGCTGAAAGAGGCGCTCGGAGATTTCGTGGAACCGCTATGAACGATCCCGACTGCCAGCGATATCTCGAAGATCCGGAGGCCAACGCCAGCCATCTGGAGCGGTGTGCCAAGTGCCGGGCGATGGATTCGGGCCTCCGCGACGTCGCGGCGGGTCCCTCAGTCGCGGTCAATCCCGAAGCACTCCCTCTGGCGCCTTGGGAGGGTGCCGCGTATCGCTCCTGGCCGCTGGTAGCGGGTGGTGCGCTGACCGTTCTGGCGCTGGCGATCGCATTCGGGCTGGTGTCCGGCGTTTCTCCGATGCGGGTCGTCGATTCCGGTCTGCTGTCGGTCGACGGCGCTCGCGCCTTCATCCTGACCTCAGCCGCCTCCCTGCGTAGGGCGTCGATGGCGGGCCAGATCGGCTTCGCATTGGTGTTTCTGGCAGTGAACGCTCTGCTCTTCATCCTGCTGCGCCGCGCGCCGAGAGGCATCGATGGTTAAGCGCGTGTCCACGCTGATGGCCGTTGCGGCCGCCTCGTTGGTCGCGATGGCAACGCGCGCAGCGAGTGGTTCCACCGCACCACCTGCGCTGGTTCAGGTGGGGCAGACCGCCCTGGCCGTTCCCAACTTCACCGATGCTGCCGCCATGATGCAGCGCACCACCGTGGTCCTGTCCCTGCTGGCGATCTGGATGCTGGTGGCGATCTGTCTGACCCTCGTGAACGGGCGCGAAATCCGCCTTTCGTCGCTGGAGATCCGGAGCAGTCCGCTGCATTGTTTTGCCCTCGGGCTGGTGGCCGTGACCAGTTTGGTTCTCACCGCCATCGTGTGCACGTACCTGATTCCGTATCTCATCGGATTCCCGCTTCTCTTTGCGCTGGCTCTGCTCGCCGTTGTGACCAAGATCTACGGAACGATTGCCGTGTTCCACGCGGTGGGCAGCTTCCTCACCGCCCCTCGAAGCCGCAATGCGCTAGCCGGACGACGCTGGCTGCGGGGCGATCTGGCCATGGTCATCGTCGGCGGTCTGGTGCTCGGAGGGCTTAGGATCGTTCCCGTCGTCGGTCCGGTGATCTGGGCGTGCGCGTCGGTGTTCGGCGTCGGCGTGGCGCTGGGAACCCGCTTCGGCCGGCGCGAGCCTTGGTTTCTGGCTTGGCGACCGGTCGAGACGTAGGGGCGGGATTCCGCGCACCGCGATGGCTGGATGAATAGCTCTGTCTTGCGGCAGCGTGATCGAGAACCCTCACCCTGAGCTAAGGAACAGCGCGATGCAGCGCTGTTGAATCTCGATGACACATCCTGACGCGAGTTCCCTCTCCCCGCCGCAGCGGGGAGAGGGTCCGCGAAGCGGGGGTGAGGGGTTTCTCCTGCACGCATGAGCGACCCCTTGTACGTTAGGTGAGCGGGCC
>JBDSGC010000355.1:0-3120 GCA_039919215.1 Thermoanaerobaculia bacterium
AGGACCAGCGCGATTCGCTGTTGAGATCTCGACGACACATCCTCACGCGAGTTCCCTCTCCCCGCCGCAGCGGGGAGAGGGTCCGCGAAGCGGGGGTGAGGGGTCTCTCCAGCACTCATGAGCGACCCCTCATCCGGCCTTCGGCCACCTTCTCCCCGCTGCGGCGGGGAGAAGGAACTCGATCGTGAGAGGCGTCGTGGGGTGTGTCATTAGAAGCGGCGCGGGTGGCCCGGCGGGTAGCGAAGGATCTGCAATCACGAGGATGTTGCGGGGAGCAGCTGCGTCGTTGCAGATCCTTCGCCGTCTGCGCGGCTCAGGATGACGGACTCCGCTCCGGCGCTTCGCCCAGAACCGCGCACTCGCAGCGAGCGATTTTCACTTCCCCTCATCGCACGATCAGCGAGAGGTACCAGACCGCCAGCGTCTGTCCGAAGAACAGCACGATCAGCATGGCGAATCCGAGGAAGACGCCGAACGGGATGGCCAGCTGCATCCCGCGGCCGCTGCGCATTGCGGCGGGAATGCCGATGAGCGCTCCGGTGATGGAGGCCACTAGCAGGACGCCCGGCACGGCGCGCCAGCCGAGGATCGCGCCGATCATGGCCAGCATCTTGACGTCGCCCTGACCCATTCCCTCCACCCGCCGCACCAGCCAGTAGAGGCCGATCACGGCGAGGAGAACCGACGCGCCGAGGAGCGCACCGAGGAGAGAGTCGAGCAGGGAAGTGGCCAGCACCAGTCCCGGATAGAGAGTCCCCAGCCCGAGCCATCCGGCGAGAAGTCCCACCAGGATGCCCGGCAGGTCGATGACGTCGGGCAGGATCTGGATGTCGGCGTCGATGTAGATCAGGGCAATGATCATCGACGAGGCAGTGGCGAGGAGGAGGAAGCCGGCAGTGGCACCAGTGCGCAGGAAAATGGCGAGGTAGAGCAGCGCGTTGGCCAGTTCGACCAGCGGATAGCGAACCGAAATCGGTTCGCCACAGGCGCGGCACCGTGCCCGCAGGATCAGGAAGCTGAGGACGGGAACGTTGTCGTACCAGCGGATCGGCGTGTTGCAGTGCGGACAGTGGCTGGCAGGGAAGGCGATGGATTCTTCACGCGGGTACCGGTGAATGACCACGTTGAGAAAGCTGCCGACGATTGCGCCGATGGCCAGGGCGTAAAAGGCAAGCAGCGTCTGCATCGGTTTCTAGAGTACAGGGATTGGTGGAGGAGAAGAGTGTGAGCTGTGGTTGTGCAGCGAAATTCTGAATGGAATCGTCGCTGTTGTCGTGAGTCCTTCTTCAGGAGGCGAATGGGGTCTGGTGGCTCCCGCGGTCTTCAAAACCGTTGTGTCGGCGCGGAAGCGTCGATGGGTTGGTTCGATTCCGACCCGCCTCCGCCATTCGTCAGCCGGTCGCCCAGCGTTCCGCTCAGCGAGCCAGGAGCGTGCGCGGCAGAACGTCTCGAAGCGTGTGATCTTGGCGGAGCCTTGGGCAACCAGCGCCGCCGGCCGTGCCGGCTTACGGTGCGTCGGTGAGGAATCCGACCTTGCTTGCTCCCGCTTCCCGCGCTGCATCCATGGCGGTCACGGCGCGATCGAAGGCGATGTTGTCTTCGGAATTGATGAAGACCACCCGGTCGGCGGAGGGGCGTGAAAGAAGTTGGGGAGCCAGTGCGTCACGTAGGGCTTTGGTGTCGGCCAGTCGCTGAGAGTTGAGATAGACGCCGTCGCCGCGCACGGTGACCACCAGCTGATTCTGTTCGTCTGGAGGAGGCTCGCCGGTAATCTCGACCTTTGGCGGGACCTCCACGTCGAGACCCATCTGCATAATCGGCGTGGCCACCATGAAGATGATCAGCAGCACCAGGACGACGTCGACCAGCGGCGTGATGTTGATCTCCGAGCGGACCCCGCTGCCTCCCGAACTGAACGACATGGTTACATTTTCCCCTTGGCGATCTGCGCGCCGGCCTGCTGGTTCTGAGTCATGAAGGAAACCGCCGTAAAGTCAGCATCGTTGGCGGCCTTCATCAGCGTGCGGATCTTTCCAAAGTTGATCCGCTTGTCCGCTTTGACCATGACCGCCCGCCCGGCATCCTTGGCGTGCTCGGCCTTCAGATAGCGGACCAGGTCGCGATCGGGGATCCAGTCCTGACCGATGAAGACTGTCCCATCGGCTTTGACAGAGACCACCAGATCTTCTGCTTTCCCCGGCTTATTCGACGAATGAGGCCCTTCGGGCAGCAGCACGTCCACCCCTGACTGCAGCATGGGCGTGACCACCATGAAAATGATCAGCAGCACCAGGCACACGTCCACCAATGGGGTGACGTTGATGCTTCCCTGAACTTCGTCGGGACTTCCGCCGCCTGCACCGAATGCCATCGTCTACCCCTGCCGCGATCCCGCTGAGGCGCGCACGCGTGCTTCGTTCTTGATGAAATAGTCAACCAGCTGCGAGGAGGAGTTGGACATCTCCACCTGGAAGCGCTCGACCTTGTTGAGGAAGTAGTTGTACATCCAGACCGCGGGGATGGCCACGAACAGCCCGAACGCGGTGGTGACCAGGGCCTCGGAAATCCCGGCGGAAACGGCTCCCAATCCTCCAGAACCGCTCAAGGCCATTCCCTGAAAGGCGTTGATGATTCCGACGACGGTGCCGAAGAGGCCGACGAAGGGTGCGGTGGTGGAAATGGTGGCCAAGTTGCCCAGGCCCTTCTTCATCTCCGCCGTGGTCATGAGGGTCTCGCGTTCGATGGCTCGCTGTCCCGATGCCACCAGGTCGAAGTCCTCGGGGAGCTTCTCGCTGGCCTGGTACTGGAACTCGGTCAGCCCAGCCTTGAGCACGCGCGCCAAATGGCTGTGCCTGAACTTCTTGTCGCGGGTGAGCGTGATGGCGTCGTCGAGCTTGTGCTGCTTGAGCATCGGGGTGACGCCCAGAGCGACACCGAGGGACTCGCGCTTGGCGCGCTGAAAACGGATCATCCGCTCGATGGCGATGGTCAGCGACCAGATCGACATCGCCGCCAGGACGAAGACGACGCCCCTGGCCACCCAGTTCATCGAGGCCCACATCCCCAGCAGGCTGAAATTGTTACCCATACCTTCCATGCAAACGCTCCTCTCTACGTATC
>JBDSGC010000356.1:0-5526 GCA_039919215.1 Thermoanaerobaculia bacterium
CTGCCGGGGGGTAGTTTCTGGTTTCTGGTTTCTGGTTTCTGGTTTCTGGTTTCTGGTTTCTGGTTTCTGGTTTCTGCTTTCTGCTTTCTGGTTTCTGCTTTCGGTTTCCAGCTTCCGCTCCCTACGCAGTCAGCTTCTCCAGCGTAGCCTTCTGGTCGGAGATGAACCGGAAGACGTCCACTTTGCCGGCGGAGTCGAGGTGCTGGGAGACTTCGAAGAGCTGGACGGAGAGCAGCGTGTTCAAACCGTCATCGAGAACGGCTTTGCGCCGTTCGAAGGGGAGCTCGGAGATGTTGGCGAGGAGCATGTTTTCGTCGAAGCGGCCGTATTGATCGAAGAACACGCCGCTCCACAGATCGTCGCTCTCCGAGTTCTGCAGAGCGGTCATGAAGATGTCGCGGGCCGGCTCGTCGCCCATCGCCCGCATCAGCGATTCGTAAAGCCGCCCGAACATGTCGTTGTAGGTGGAGATGACCTTCAGCAGTTCCGGCGAGTCCTCCACATCGAGGAAGACCGGGCGGAAGGTCTTCTCCTCGACAGCCACCTCGATCAGCCGGGCGGTGATCAGCTGGAAGAGGATCCGGGTGACCTCGAACTCCGTCAGCTCCGACTTGCCGATCAGTTCGCGCACGGTTCGCTTGCCGTCGAGGTTGTTGTAGACGGAAACCTCGTGCTCGCTCATCTCCAGGTCGTGAAAGTCGGGCGTGGTGCCCGGAACCGTCATGAAGATCATGTCCAGACCGGTGATCTTCTCGCGGATGCGCGCTGACTCATCGAGCCGGCGGATGCCTTCCATGATTACGCTGGAGGTGTTGATCGAGAGCACGATGCGCTCGTTGGCAAGCTCGTCGACGGCATCGCCGAACGCGAACAGCCCACCCTTCCAGGCGAAGAGTGAATAGATGATCTCCAGGGCCTGATTCTTGACGCCCCACCACAGATCCTTGGGAGAGAGCGCTCCCATCTGCACCAGCAGCTTTCCATGGCGCATCTGCGCGGTGACGCGCTGCCTGGACTCTTCATACTGGGCCTGGGTGATCTTGCCGTTGCGCAGCAGGAACTGTCCGAGGGAGTGCTCGGGCGAGTTGGAAACGGCGAAGATGATGTCGCCGTCGGTCCAGTGGATGGCCCGCTCCATGTCGCCGTTGCTGACCAGGAGCTTGCCCGAGCCGCGGATCATCGACACAAAACTCATCACATCCGGAAGAGGAATGCGTGAAAGATCGCCTTGGAGAATCGGTGTAAGTTCCGACATGCCCGCCCGCGGATCACTGTGTCAAACATCTGCGCGGGGAGCAACTTATTTCAACGTGGTTGGGGAAACCCTCGCGTGCACGAGTGAGTTCCGCCGGCAACCTTGTCAGGGATCGCCGGCACGCCCCGTCCCGTCGGGCCTCGACGCTTCGTCCTGCCGCAGGGCCTTGGGAACGATGGCCGCGAGCAATTCCACCACGCGGTCCATCTCCTCGCTGGTGGTGAAGCGGCTGGCTGAGAATCGCACCGTGCTCCGGGCCTGCTGAGGGGTCAGGCCCATGGCCAGCAGCACGCTGCTCGGCTCAATCCGGCCGGACGAGCATGCCGATCCGGTGGACACCGCCACCCCTTCCAGATCCAGCCCGATGACGATCCCCTCGGCGTCAGCCCCGCGGAAGGTGACGCTGCTGGTGTTTGGAACCCGCCCGACCTCGGCCCCATTGATGGCCGCATCCAGCCGCTCGCGCAACTGTGCCTCGAAGCGGTCGCGGCGCGCGGCCATCTCACCGCGAAACCCGCCGCCGGCCGCCAGTCCCGCGGCCACGCCGAAAGCGATGGCCAGGGGAACGTTCTCCGTGCCCGCCCGCCGCCGCCGCTCCTGCGCGCCGCCGAGCAGCAGGCGATCGAGAACGATCGACTGGCGGACCCACAGCGCGCCGATGCCTTTCGGCGCGTGCAGCTTGTGCGCGGAGAGGGCCAGAGTGTCCACGCCCAGACGTTCCACGTCGAGATCGATCTTGCCCGCCGCCTGCACCGCATCGCAGTGCAGGTGAATGTTCCGTTGGCGACATCCCCGGGCCACGTCAACAACCGGCTGCAACACGCCGGTCTCATTGTTCGCCAGCATCATGGCCACCAGGCGGGTGTTCGGTTGAATGGCCGCCAGCACTGCTTCTGCGGAGACCTCCCCGCTGGGTGAGGGGGCCACCGTCGTCACCTCGTGCCCTCGTCTGGCAGCCTCGGCAATCGGTTCCAGGACGGAGGGATGCTCGATCGCCGTTGTGACAATGTGATGACGACCGGTGCCGCCGAGCGCGCCGAAGATCGCTGCGTTGTTAGACTCAGTGCCGCCGCTGGTGAACACGATCTCGCGGGCGGAGGCGCCAATCAGACGGGCCACCGACTCGCGCGCTTCCTCGATCCTGCGACGGGCTGTCTGGCCCTCTCTGTGTATGCTGGAAGCATTGCCGTAGACATCGCGCAACGACTCCTGCAGCGCCTCCAGCACTGCCGGGTGGAGGGCGGTCGTCGCGTTGTTGTCGAGGTAGATGCGCATCGATCGATCCGTTCACGAGGCCCCTAATGAAGAGGATTTCTCTCGTCGTCCTTCTGCTCGTTGTCACCGCCACCAACGCCGTCCCGCAAACGAACAATCCTCCCGCGCAAAAGGATCCAGTCTCCGCCCCTGCCCCGCCGCCGCCCGGCCCGGGCACCGTGAAAGCGGCTCCGCAGGATCCCGGCATCCGCAAGCTCTAGCGCCGCGAACGGAAGGATCGCATCAAGAGCCTGGGGGACGAGTACCGTCAATTCCTCACCGATGTCGAGCCCATCATGCAGCCGTCCGAGCTCGATACGTTCCTGATCCTGGAGACCGACCCGCAGCGCGAAATCTACATCACCGAGTTCTGGCGTCGCCGCGATCGGGCGCAAGGCACCACCAATCGCGCCTTTCGCGACCAGTATTACGAGCGCCTGGAAACGGCCAAAGAGGATTTCAAGAACGTCTCGTCGGATCGCAGCCGCATCCTGCTCATCCACGGGCTTCCAGCGGAGCGCCTGATCGTCGACTGCAGCAGGCTTCTGGTTCCGATGGAGCTCTGGACCTACGTGTTCATCCCGGGATTCGGTCACGAAGTCCGATTCCTCTTCTACGTGCCACGCAACGGCGTGGAGTTCCGTCTGTGGACTCCGATCAATCCCGACGCGATGCAGGAGTTGCTTTCGCCGGATGCCGTCGGTTCCTCCTTCCAGCCCGGCGATGCTCTGAACACCGTCTTCGGGCAGGTCGGCCCGGGGACCAGCGTGACCAATCTCCAGATGCATTGCCGCTACGGCGACGAGGTGCTGAAGGCGATCACCGCCGCGCAGATCAACAAGTTCGGCCTTGGCCGCATCTTCGAGCCGCCGCCGGTGAACGAAGAAGACGTGCATAAAATCCTCCGCTCGGTGGTTCTGGCCGACCCCCAGGCACCCCGGCTCGATTCTGAGTTCAGCGTCCAGTTCCCGGCGAAACAGGGAAGCCGCACCGACGCCCAGATCACCATCCTGGTGCCTCGCTCGCAACTGACGGCCAAGGACGTCAACGGCACCCGCCTCTACAGCCTCGACGTGACCGGCGAGGTGTTGAAGGACGACGCTCTGTTCGAAAATTACCGCTACCGCTTCGACTACCCCGGCGATCTCAGCTCGGAGAAAGTGGCCATCGTCCTCGACCGCTTTCTGCGGCCTGCAGACTACACCGCGCGGGTACGGGTCAAAGACGTCAACTCCGGCGCGGAATCCATCGTCGAGAAAAAGATCACCGTCCCGGAGATCTTCGATACGCCGGAACAGCGCAAACAGAAAGAGAGCGCACAGTCCACCCTGGGGCAGATCAAGGACGATGTGGAGTCGGGCGCCACGCGGCTGCGCATCGTGCCCCTGACCGATGACCTGCTCAGCGGCGTGCAGCACATCGAGACCATCGCCTCCGGCAGCGACATCGCCGCGGTGGAGTTTTATCTCGACGGCAGGAAGGTGATGACCAAGCGCCAGCCTCCCTACACCCTCGATCTGGACTTCGGCAATGTTCCCCAGGTCCGGCGCATCCGTGCCGTGGCCCTGAACGCGAACGCGGAGCCCATCACCGGCGACGAGATCCACGTCAATACCGGCAACGATCCGTTCCGGGTCCGCATCGTTTCCCCCCGCGTCGCCTTCAAGCTGCATGGCCGGACCCGGATCGAGATGAGCGTCAGCGTTCCGGAAAGCAAGAAGATCGATCACGTCGATCTGTTCCTCAACACCACGCGTGTGGCCTCTCTGTTCGATCCGCCATGGGTCCAGACCATCGACATCCCGGTCACCGAAGGTGTCGGTTACCTCCGCGCCGTGGCCACGCTCAAGGACGATCCACAGCCGCCGGTCGAAGACCTGGTGATGATCAACACGCCACAGTTCATGGAGGAGGTCAACGTCCACCTCGTGGAGCTACCGACCACGGTGCTCCGCAACGGCCGTCCGGTGAACGACCTGGTGGAAGCCTCCTTCAAGGTTCTCGACGAAGGCAAACCGGTCAAGGTGGCGAAGTTCGATCACGTCACCAACCTGCCGCTTTCGCTGGGGTTGGCCATCGACACCTCCGGATCGATGCAGCCGCGGATGGCCGAGGCGCAGAAGGCCGCTTCGCAGTTTCTGAGCAACGTCATGCGCAAGGGCGACAGGGCCTTCCTGGTGTCCTTCGATACCCAGCCCCAGCTGATCCAGCGATGGTCGTCGCACCTCGCCGATGTGAACGCTGGCCTGGCCAAACTGCGCGCCGAGGAATCCACCGCCCTGTACGACGCCGTGGTCTATTCGCTCTACAACTTCCTCGGCGTGAAGGGGCAGCGGGCCCTGGTGATCCTGACGGATGGCAAAGACACCGCATCCAAGTTTTCGTTCGATCAGGCCGTCGAGTACGCACGCCGGGCAGCCGTGCCCGTCTATGCCATCGGCATCGGAATCCGTCAGACGGAAGTGGACGTCCGCTACAAGCTCGGCCGCTTCAGCACGGAGACAGGCGGGAACGCCTACTACATCGAAACCGCCTCCGACCTGGGACGCATTTACACCGACATCCAGAACGAGCTGCGCTCCCAATACATCCTGGGCTTCTATCCCCCCGAGGGAGTGAAACCAGGATCGAAGTGGCGCGAAGTGGCGGTGCAGGTCGACGGCGGAAAAGCGAAGACCATCCGCGGGTACTACCCGTAGGGGAAACCAGAAACCAGAAAGCAGAAACTAGAAACCAGAAGGCAGAAGGGTCGAGGCTAGAAGGACGGGTGACTTCCGTCATCCTGAGCCGCGAAGACGGCGAAGGATCTGCAACGACGAAACTGCTCCAGTAACATCCTCGTCCTTGCAGATCCTTCGGCGTCTCCGCGCCTTCTAATGACACACCCCACGACGCCTCTCACGATCGAGTTCCTTCTCCCCGCCGCAGCGGGGAGAAGGTGGCCGAAGGCCGGATGAGGGGTCAATCGTGATTGCAGGAGAGACCCCTCACCCCCGCTTCGCGGACCCTCTCCCCGC
>JBDSGC010000357.1:0-10651 GCA_039919215.1 Thermoanaerobaculia bacterium
ACGGCATGGTGCATCGCGACCTGAAGCCCGGCAACGTGATGCTGACGCGCTCCGGCGCGAAGCTGCTCGATTTCGGTCTGGCCAAGCGGGAGCCGGCCAGCGCTCCGAACGCGACCCTCGGCGCGACGGAACAGAAACCGCTCACCGCAGAAGGAACGCTCCTCGGTACCTATCAATACATGTCCCCCGAGCAGGTCGAGGGAACTGAGGCGGATGCGCGCAGCGATATTTTTGCGTTCGGAGCGCTGCTGTACGAGATGCTCACCGGGCGCAGAGCCTTCGAAGGAAAGAGCCGCGCCAGCGTCATCGCAGCGATTCTGGAGCGCGAGCCTCCGGCAATCTCCACGCTGCAGCCGATGACCCCGGTGGGACTTGACCATCTGGTGCGACGCTGTCTTTCCAAGGCGCCCGATGATCGTTTTCAGAGCGCCCGCGATCTTCAGTTCGCGATCCAGGAGGTTCAGGATCAGACGCGACCTCAGGCAGCAACGCGCCTTCCCGTTGAGAAGTGGTGGCGGCAGTGGCTCGTTCCGATGGTCATGGCCGCGGTCGTGGTCGCAGGTTTGGCCACGTGGCTTCTGCTCCGCCATCCTTCCTCGAAACGCGGAGTGATCGAGCGGAAGACCATCGCTGTCCTGCCGTTTGCCAACCTTGGAGTGGACCGCTCGCGCGAGTACCTGCAGCTGGCCATTCCCGATGAGATCACCACCATTCTCAGCTACAGCCCCGGGCTCGCCGTCCGCCCCTTCTCCGTTTCCCGACGCCTGCCGAAAGACATCGATCCGCAGGAGGCGGGGCGCAAGCTGAATGCGGCGGAGATCGTCAGCGGGCACGTGATGAACGAGGGCGGAAGGTTGTCGGTGACACTGGAAGCGATCGACGCGGAATCCAACAATCTGCTCTGGCGTGACGTGTTCGACGTGGCTTCAGCGGATCTGATCACCATGCGACGGGAGCTCTCCAGCCGGATCCAGAACGGGTTGTTGCCGAAGCTTGCGGGGAACGGCGGCGAGTTGCGCGAACGGAGTGGTCCCCGCAGCGCGGAAGCGTACGCGCTGTATCTCCGCGCCACGGCGCTGTCGGGCGACCCCCTGCCCAACAGGGAGGCCCTCCAACTGCTGGAGCAGTCTGTGGCTCTCGACCCGAGCTACGCGCTGACCTGGGCCGCCATCGCCCGGCGGGCCTATTACTCCTACTCGTACTCCGACGGAGGAGCGGTGGCCTTTGCGCGCTCGCAGGAAGCAGCGCGTCGCGCATTGCAGCTCGATCCCGATCTCATCGAGGCTGCAATCCGGCTGATCGTCCAGCGAAGCGAGGATGGGCACACCGCCGAGGCGTACCGCGAGGCGAAGCAGCTGGTCAGCCGGCGACCTGACAGTTCGCAGGCGCACTTTGCACTGGCGTATGTCCTCCGTTACGGTGGCGCGCTTCAGGAATCGGCGGATCAGTGCAATACGGCTCTGTCCATGGACCGGGGCGATCGAGGTCTTCGGTCCTGTGCGCTGGTGTTTGAGATGCTCAATGATTTTCCTCGAGCCTTGGAGTTCGCGCAGCTGGACGCGGGATCGGAGTGGAGCCGAGGGGTGCTTGCGCAGGTCCGTCTGCGGGAGGGGAAGCTGGCCGAGGCGTTGGCGATTTCGGTGGACAACCCGTGGAGCCGGGTTCTCAAGGCGTGGGCCGCTCACGCGCCCGCTGCGCAGTTTGACGAAGCGGTGGACACGCTGGTGAACGGTTCCCCCGGGCGGTCTGACGGAGAGCCGTTTTACTTCAACGCCGGCGTTCTGACGTTTTGCAATCGGCCGGAGAAAGCGCTTGAAGTACTGCGCCGGGCGGTGGAGCGGGGCTACTGTTCCTATCCGGCCATGGACTCCGATCCGCTCCTGGCCTCCGTGCGTGCGCTCCCCGGCTATCGCGCCGTGCATGAAGCCGGCGCCGCCTGTCATGCCCGATTTCTCCGCGAGCGCGACCAGAAGTAGACGGCAAGTGGTCCGGCGCCGCGTCGCGCACACGGCGGCGGCGAGCGAAGGTGGCCATGGGCGGGACGCGATCAGGACCGCCCGGGTCGTTCCTGGCAGCTGGTCATCAACCGGTAATGGTTCCCGACTGGGCGCGCATCGTCTTCAGCGCCTGCGTCCAACGCAGCAACTCGTCCAGCATCCCGGTCAGCGCTCTGTGTGGCGTTTCGCCTGGATCGAAGATTCCTTCCGCGTTGATGAGTTTTGTGAAGAAGGGGATGGTCACGGATTCCGGGATGGGCATCATTTTCAGGGCGGTGAGCAGAGGGTTGGCCATCTGCACCGATCGCGAGCCGCCCGAAACGCCGCCGTAGCTGACGAAGGCAACGGGCTTGTAGTTCCACTCGACGTACAGATAGTCGAGCGCATTCAACAGGGCTGGTGGCATGCCGTGGTTGTACTCGGGAACCACGAAAGCGAATGCATCGGCAGAAGCCACCGAGGCGCTCCACGCCTTGGTGTGATCGTGCTGATAGTCTCGCTTCATGGGGTGATTTGGCTCATCGAGGATCGGAAGGGCGACCGCCTGGAGATCGACCAGTTCGATCTGGAATCCGGCGTGTTCCCGGGCGCGGTCGGTGAACCATGTGGCCACCGCAGGGCCCAGCCGCCGCTCGCGGGTGCTGGTGATGAAAATCTGGAGCTTCGGCTGCGAGGGGTCGGAAGTCATCCCCGGATTCAAGCACAGTCAGTGCCGGTAGCGGCGCCGGCAATTCCGACCTGGCTCACCACGGAGATCTGCGAAGCGCGCAGACCCGGTGCGATCTCAGGGCTGGTATCGCCGCGTAGGGATTCCCTGGGGCGTGCTGATGCTCAACCGGGCCATCGTCCTGATCATCTCCCGTTGCCCGGCGTCGGCCGCCTCGAACGCCGCGCGCAGCATGGCCGCCTCGTCCTCGGTCAGATCCAGGGAGACGGTGAATCCGTTGGCTGGCTGACCGGGGTCGGTCGTGGCCATGGTTCCCCAGATCCCGTTGGACAACTCATGCAGAATGAACTGCGTCCCTTTTCCCGTCTGGTAGGACTGCGCGGCGATCGCCGGAATGCCGCGGGCATTCGCAAGCTGCTCGTTCAGGGCCCGGCTCACGTGATGTTCGATGAGCTCGCGGAGAACGTCGGCTGATTCGCCCGGGGCGGACTCCAGTCGGAGCCCCGAGTGGTGAAGGGTCTTGGCGTAGGACGCCTTGCCGATCCGCTGCACCTCGGTCCATTCCACGATGCACTCGAGATGGGCCACCCGGCCGTCCCACTCCAGAGTGAATCGAAGGGTCGCCCCGGGAGCCCCCAACTGCTCTTGATGGGCAATGCGGAAACCGTCGAGTGAAGCATCAAGGATGAACGCGCGCGCCGAGCCGGCAGAGGCGGGCAGCGGCTTCAGCGGTCGAATCCGCTCCAGTTTCCTCTTTTCGGAAGAGTTGGGCACGGGAGGCAGAGTAGGCAGAAGCGCACTCGCAGCCATATCTACCGTTGTGAATTATTTGTGAATCGAGGTTATGGATTTCCATACCCATGGGCTCGTTCTGGACCGTGAAGCCTATGCGATCGCCAGCTGCCAGCGTCGACAACCGACGGCAGCCGGCACGGTCGGGCCGGCTCGAGAGGATCCGGGCCGGTCGGCCTTGAGCTTGCGTCGTGGGAGTTACCGGATGCTCTGGAGGTGGCTGATCTCCGCGCCGGTCATGCTCCAGACCCCTTGCTCGTTTGTGTAGTGAAGGATCGCTTCGACGCGCACCGGTTTTGTGCGCACTCCGGGACGCTCGCCGGCGAAACCGGTTGCCGCATCCTCCATGTCTTCGACAGCAATCTGGCAGTTCTCACGAGGGAGCAGCATGGAGACTTTGTATTCACGCATGTTGCTGGCGATGGGACGCGTGGCCACGACGACGAATTCGCCAAAGTCTGCATCGGATCGGAACGTAGCGAGGTTGTTGTCCCGGCCGATGCGGCCGCGGGCGAGCAGGTCGGCGCGGATCTGGGCCTCCGTGCGCTCGTCTGCATTGGCGGCGGAAAGTGTGGAGGCCCCGGCGCGCTGCATCATTGCGGCGATGACTTTCGGGCTGACCTTGCGCGCTCGGAGAGTGGTCCGTCCGTCCTCAGTCAGATCGAAGCGGATGTCGATCGCAGCGACGATGCGGCGCACGGTTTCTTCGTCAGAGACTCTCTCTCTCAACCGCACGACGTCGTTATTCGTCAGCGGCGGATC
Organism: Thermoanaerobaculia bacterium; assembly: GCA_039919215.1. GTDB lineage: Bacteria > Acidobacteriota > Thermoanaerobaculia > Gp7-AA8 > Gp7-AA8 > JBDSGC01. The sequence continues at coordinate 4,219 of JBDSGC010000357.1, forward strand.
GGCCAGCATTCCTACGTACCGGCAGAGCGTGGCCTGATCGGCAGAAAGGGAGGAGCGGAATGTCACCTTCGTCTTCGTCCCCGAAGCCTCAGCGGCGACGGTGAGCCCCACTGCCTGGAGCTGCCCCCGTTTCGGCTCGCTCGTTTTCATCACCACGCCGTTTGCCTGCAGCCGGGGGCCGAGCCGGATGATCACCTGCTCCGGAGTGCGGCCGGCCACGCTCACGCTGGTCTCGGTGCCGCCCCCGGCAGCGTGAAAATTCTTCGCACAGTCCGACTCACCGTAGGCGCTTGCAGCAAGAGCTGCGACCGCAGCGATGAACAACGTTCTAACCACCATTGTGTGGAGCCTCCTGGCGTAACGATGCGCTCAACCACATTCACAAAAAGAAAACTCCGAATCGGCTCGACCCAGACGCGGCGAGGCCTTTCTCTGCGTGAGCCGACCGCCCGAGGGGACATTCCTCCCCTTGTGCGGACGCCTCCCCCAAGATTCGAGAAGGGCTGCCGTTCTGCCGGAATGGCTGGGGTCGCCGTCGACAGGAGCAGCTTGAGGGGGCCTGGGCGCTTGATGAAAACCGTCCTGCGCTCCGATGGAGCGCGATGAGCGGTGCGATGCAATCGGGGGGTTGGTGGCGGCTTGAAGATTGCTGAAGGAGAGCCTGGAGGCAACACGATCATGACTCTCATGCGTACCATCTCGACAGCAGCTACGGCGGCCGCTCTGACCCTTCTGGTCGGGTGCGGAAGCATGGGTGGCCTCGGCAGCATCCTCGGCGGCGGCGACCCGAACTCCGGCTATCCATCGTCCGGCTCTCAGTCCACCAGAATCCAGGGGACTGTCAACAACGTCGACACGCGCAACCAGCGCATCGACGTGAGCGTCTATTCGAACAACGGGCAGGGCGGCCAGCGGAATGCGACGATCTATTACGATAACCGCACGCGAGTTTCTTACCGCAATCAGAGCGGGAATCCGAGCCAGCTCGAGCGGGGTGACCAGATCGACGTGACGCTTTCCAACAACGGCAACAATCAGGCGCTCGCAGAAACCATCACCGTGACGCAGAGCATCTCGGATAACAACAACAGCAATTACCCCAACAACAACCCCAACAACTATCCGAACACTCCGAACAATAATTACCCGAACTCCTATCCGTCGAACGGGCAGACCAACAACGTTCAGGGAACGGTGAGTCGTGTGGATACGCAGCGGCAGCGGATCGATATGAACGTCAGCTACATCAACGGGCTGCGCAACTCGCAGAGCGGCTATTCGGTCTATTACGACAACCGCACGCGGGTTCTCTTTCAGAACCAGACACACCAGCCTTCCGACCTCGAGCAGGGCGACCAGATTGAGGTCTCCCTCTACAACGGAAGCAACGGACAAGCGCTCGCGGACACCATCACGGTGACCCGCAATGTCCGCCAATAACCCGGGCAACCTGATCGAGGGGCTGGTCGCCGCAGCGATCCAGCCCCTCATTATTTATCAGGCGTCAGAGGGTCGCGCGAGCGGAAGACGCCGTGGTCAGCAGGCCTTTCAGCGCGGCCATCAGCTCCACTGGCTCCACCGGTTTTCCGATGTGCATCTGAAATCCGGCCTCCAGTGAGTGGACGCGATCGGCTGCTCCTGCATGAGCGGTAAGAGCAATTGCCGGGATTTTGTTTGCCGGGGACGCTGGCATCCGCAGCCGGCGAATGAACGCATACCCATCTTCGCCGGGCATTTCGATATCGCTGATGATGATGTCCGGGAGACTGACCTCCAGGAGTTGAAAAGCCGCGGCCGCGTTTTCCGCGGTTGCCACCATCGCTCCGGACCGTTGCAGGATCGTGCTCAGGAGCGTCCGGGCGTCGTCATTGTCCTCAACCACCAGAATCGAAACGCCCGACAGGCTGCCCTGGGAATGTCCTTCAGCGTCGGACGGCGCAAAAGGAAGGGGTCGCGCAGGAACCGCGGCCGCTTCGCGCGCCAGCATCACCGGCAGGCGGACAGAGAATGTCGATCCCGTTCCCGGACCTTTGCTGAAGGCGTCCACGGTCCCGCCATGAAGCTCGACGAGGTGCTTCACGATGCCCAGTCCCAGCCCCAATCCGCTGTGGACCCGCGTCGAGCTGCCGTCGGCCTGGCTGAATCGTTCGAAGACCTGAGGCAGGAACTCCGGCGAGATTCCCTCGCCGGTGTCGCTGATGGACACTACCGCGTGCGACTGGATGCGCTCCAGGCGGACCTGAATCCTGCCTCCGCGCGGCGTGAATTTTGCCGCGTTCGACAGCAGGTTCCAGGCGACCTGCTGCAGCCGATCGAAGTCACCCGACACGAAGCCCGCATTGGGATCGAGGACGCTGTCGATGGCGATCTTTTTCGCCCCCGCTGCCGGACTGATCACGTCGAGCGCCGCTCGGATCACATCGATCAGTTCGATGGGCCGTACTTCCAAACGCAGCTTTCCCGCATTGATGCGTGAGTAGTCGAGGATGTCTTCGATGAGCCGGCTCTGGGCTCGCGCGTTTCGTCCGATGGTGTCCAGCCCCTGGATCATCAGTTCGGGATCCGACTCGTCCTGCAACAGCTGGATCCATCCGATCATGCTGGTCAGCGGGGTGCGCAACTCGTGGGAAACCGTGGCCAGGAAGTCGTCGCGGGAACGCGTCGCGCTCTCGGCGACGGTCAGGGCGCGGCGAAGCTCAGCCCGTGTGGTGTCGAGCTTGGAGGCCAGTTCCGAAGCCTGCACGGCAGTCTGGCGCGCCAGTTTCGCCTCCGCCTCCGCGTTGTGCGCCATCTCCTCCGTCCGAAGCAATGATCCCAGCAGAGGAAGCAGTGCTTTCAGTTGCGTCATGGAGGGGGAGTCCTGGGCCGCTCCACCGAGGAAAACGGCTACGGTTCCATCGAGAAGGCCGACCGCGCACGCGCTGGAGACGCCACCTGGAAGCGACGGGAGAGACCCCTGCGCCTGGCCAGTGGCCACCGCAGCATCGATCAGCGCAATCCATTGCTGAGCGCCCGGCAGGGTTTGTGGAAATCCACGCGCCGGAAGGGAACAATGCACCACGGGGTCGCGCACGAAGACGATGAGATCCTCTGCGCCCATCTGCATTGCAAGCACGCGGGCAGCCGCTGCACGACGCTCAGGGTCGGCCATCGCGCCAATGCAGTGCAACAGCTCGTGATTGCTGATTGGGTCACTCATCTAATCAGGTAACAGCGCCACCGTCGCGGTGCAGTTGTGAAATCCGCTGAACTGACCCTCGGCCCGCGCGATCTGGCCGTACGTATTGCACCCGACGTACGGGATGTCGCCCAGAGTCTTCTGTAGCGCGTCCATCTCCACACCGAACTCGCCGCCCATCCGCAGGCGTGTGGCCACGCAGTCGAAGAAGAGAGCGACTTCCGGTTTCGCCCCGTCCATCTGGCCCATGGCGGAGGTGGCCGCCTTGATCGCGGCGTCACTCGCCGACTTGCCCGAAGTCTTCATGATCCGGACGATCACTCCCCTGGGGATGTCCGAAGCGCATCCGATCGAGCCGTCGGGGTTGACCGCCAGCGGAACACGAAGCTTGAACCCCGTCCCGGTGTCGATGCCCAGAACGTTGTGCAGGAAGAAGGGGACGGGATTCGCCGTATCGAATGGCTGGCCGGTCTTCGCCGCATGGTCCTGGAAAACTTCTACCGCGGGAATGGCATTCAGGCTGATCAGCCGCGCGCCCTCCGATTCGGTGACCCGAAGCGGCTCGCTCGCCGGCGTCCACCCGTGGCTCACTCCCACACCGATCGGTTTGTGCGAAAGGATCTCCAGCGCCACTGCTGCATCGGCCACCGCTTCGGTTCCGCAGAACACGTGCGTTCGCGAGAACTGGGCGTCGTCGCCGGCGCCGCCGCCAAAAAATCGGTAGTTGCCGAGAGTCACCAGGCTCAGTTGCTCCATGAAATCGTCGGTGTAGCCGGCCAGTGCATCGGTCAGCACCAGTGCTGCACGGTGCTCGTACTGGTGGGCGTTCAGTCCCCGGAAGCCCGAAGCGATCTGGTCGGCCGCCGCAAGCCGGTTCTCCCGGAGGTTCTTTCCGAGGCCTGCGGCGAAACTCATGGAGTCGGATCGAAGGCCGATGGCGGAGACGGCGCCCTCCGAATGCTCGTTGCTGGTGAATTCGCCGGCCGAGGAGCAGCCCACCAGCACCGCCGGAGTGCAACTGGCATGGACCTCTCGGAGCAGCGCGGCGTAGTCGTGGCGCGAGGAGGCGAACAGGATGAGGGCGTCAGGCGGCTTTCCGGAGAGGTTCGCCAGCAGCTTCTCGCCCACTTCCCGTCCGGCCGAGGCACTGTCCAGCTCATGCGTGAAAACTACGCTCGACTCGGTCATGGAGTCCTCTCCCTTAAATTGTGGCGCGAAGTCCCGTTTTCATACTGCACGGGCTGGGCCGACGATCCCCATGCTGGTTCCAACCGATCCGCTCTTTCAGCCCGCCCCTTGCAGATTTTTGGACATCCATTTTTTGCGTGGATAGCAAATGAGACGCCGGATTGAGGAAGCGCGTCACGTTGTGGACCCCTCCTTGCAGTCACTACTTCCGCCCCCGGAATCGATTCGGCCCCGCGACAGCAGCTTCTTCGCGGCGTGATCGACGGACCGATCGTCACCGGCGCATAAGGAGAATCACATGGGAATGTTTGGCGACTTGATGGGGAAAATCTTTCACTCTGGAGCAAACGCGGAGAGGCCGGCCGACGCCGCTCCTGCTTCCGCGGGTGGCGGTCAGATTCCCTCTCCCGGCCGGTCCAATCCTGGTGTTGGCGGTTCGACGGCGGGATCGCCGGTTGATGTGGCTGCGGTGCTCGACAGGATGGCGTCCTCCAACAAGGAGAAGCTGGACTGGAAGCACTCCATCGTCGACATGATGAAGCTCGTGGGCATGGACAGCAGCATGGCCGCGCGCAAAGAACTGGCGAAGGATCTCAACTACACCGGAGACACCAACGACTCCGCAACCATGAACATGTGGCTGCACAAGGAAGTCATGAAGAAGCTGGCGGCCAATGGCGGCAAGGTCCCGGCCGATCTTCTGGCGCACTGAGACTAGCCTGATTCCTGAACGGGGCGCCGCGGACTTCCCGCGGCGTTCCTTTTTTCTGCGGCCAGGTGCCCACCCCCTCAAAAGGAAAGCGAAATCATGACTTCTCTGCTCGATTCACTGAAGCAGCAACTCGGACCGGACACCATCCAGCAGATCAGCACGCAGCTCGGCGCCGACCCTGCCATGACCTCGAACGCCATCTCCGTAGCGCTGCCCATCCTCCTCGGCGGGCTGGGTCGCAACGCTTCGAATCCCGATGGCGCCCAGCGGCTCGATACAGCCCTCGGCGCACACGACGGCAGCATCCTGAACGACCTCGGAGGACTGCTTGGCAAGTCCGGTGGCGGCGGGATCGGAGGAGCGATCCTCGGTCACATCCTCGGATCGCGACAGGCGCCCGTGGAGCAGGGAGTGAGCAAGGCCACAGGGATGAACGCGCAGCAGGTCACCCAGCTGCTGATGATGCTGGCGCCGATCGTGATGGGCGTCCTCGGTCGCATGAAGCAGCAGCAGGGACTGGGAGCGCAGCAGATCCCCGACGTGCTCAACCAGGGCCGCGCCGACATCGAGAAGCAGTCGCCGGGCTCCGCAGGTCTGGGCGGAATCCTGGATAGCAACCACGACGGCAAGATCGTCGACGACGTGGCGCGGATCGGTTCCTCGATCCTGGGGAACATCTTCGGCCAGCGGGCCTGAGTTGATGGTCGTCTCCGTTCCTTGGGGACTGTCCTGATGAATCGGGTCTGTCCGGGTCGAAAATTCGGGACGTTTGCCATCCGGAGTTCCAGGCCGGCTTGATGGATTGAGAACCGGATCTGCCGGCGGAATACTGTATTTCCCGGCGTGAGCCGGGGACCCTCGATCTCGCTCGGGCGCCGGTTGCCGGGAGCAACTTGCATGATGTGCCGGCAGGACGCAGGACCGCGGAAAACCCATCGCCTCCGCGCGGCGTATAAAGCGGCCATGAGTCTCTTGCTGGCCACCGTACTCTTCGCCGCAGCCGCTGGGAATGTGCAGGCTGCACCGCCCCCGAAGCTCGATGCGCGGCTCGCCCGCGAGTACGCCGGGAGTTACCGGTTGGATGCCCATCACATCATCGACCTCGGTCCGATGGACGAGATGGGCGGCGATCTCGCCTTCCTCGATCAAAAGACGCTTCGCGGAGGGCACCTCGTTCGCCTCCCGGACAACACCTTTGTGGCCGGGCCGTCCTTTGGGATCGATACTCCCCATGTCATCCGCGCCGTATTTCATCGCGACCGGGGGGGCCGGGTGACGGGTCTGCGCTGGACCGGCGAGGGTCTCAAAGATCAGTGGGCAAAAAAGATCGCGCCTCGAGTCGATGAAGAGGTCGA
>JBDSGC010000358.1:0-6582 GCA_039919215.1 Thermoanaerobaculia bacterium
AAGTTGCCCACCAGACGGGCGCTTTTGGACAACTCCAGATGCTCCGACTCCTGGAGCATGATGAAGGCCTTGGCCCGGTCCTCCAGCGTGATCCGCTTGGCGTGCACCTTCCACGCGGTCAGCGTTCCCTGGATGAAGCAGGCCTGGCCGGCCTTGATGCTGACCGCCTCCACCGTGACGTTCTCCTCGATGCGGATGGAGCCGTTGGTGGACTCGATCTCCGAGTAGGTCCCGGAGTTCTGGATGACCAGGTTGCCGGGGGTCTTGATGGAGAGCTGTCCGTGGGTGTTGACGCGGATCTCCGTCCCCTTCGGAATGATCATGGTGGGGAAATTGGCCTGATCGGCTGCTCCACTCATCACACCCTCCTACGCCCGATGAACGCCGATGGAAGCGGGTCGAAATTCTTGTAGTCCTTGCTGGTTCGAGCCCGCATCAACAGAGATGCCTCATTGTTCCACTGGTAGTTGAGGATGTAAATGCGCGGATCGATGGCGAGGTACTTCCCCTGCTCTTCCAGATCGCTGCGCACTTCGTAGTGAAGATGGGAGTTGGTGCTCCAGCCGGTGGAGCCGACGGTGGCGATGATCTCGCCCTGCTTGACCGCCTGGCCCGCCCGAGCCTTGACCGAGTCGCAGTGGCCGTAGATGGTGATGAAGCGATCGGAATGATTGACCACCACCACGTTCCCGAACCTCCACCAGGCCACGCTGTCGCGCAGCGGGTAACGGCCAGCGAAGCTGACCACGCCGTCAGCAGCAGCGAAGATGGGCGTGCCCGTGGGAGCGGAGAGATCGAGACCCTTGTGGAGATCGGCGGCGCGGGTGAAAGGCGAGATCCTGGTGCCGAAGGGAGAGGTCAGCACAAATTGATCGGGAGGCAACGGGAGGATGGAAGGTGTGTGTCGAACGATGTCGCTGTTGGCGCGCTCGTACCGCGCCAGAAGGTCGAGCTGATCCTGCAGCCGCCTCATGGCGCTCCGCAGAGCGATCTCCCGGTGACGGGCGTCCCCCACCTGCAGATCGGTCTCCGAGGCGCTCTTTTTCAACGAGGTGGAGAATCCGCCCGCGCCGAGACTGCGATCCAGACCGTAGACGGTGATCAGCTTTTCGACGCGGATGCGATGCTCTTCAAGATTCTTCTCCAGAGAGGTCATCTGCACCACGTTCTCGTGCAGCCGTTCGCGCTGGATCCCGCGCTCCTCGCGCATGTTCTTCAGATCGTTGTCTTTGTAAACGCGACGGATGACCGTAGGAGCCGCCGCCATGGAGCCGATGATCCCGGCCAGAATGATCGAAAGCGCAACGATGCCGATCACTACGCGATGGCGGTCGAAGAAGACGTACCGCACATTGCGACGGATGTCGCTGGGGACGATCTGAATCTCGATCATGACAAAGCCGCCGCGCTGGCGGGTTGATCAATATAACACAGCGGTTTGCACAGGGAAATGTGCAGATCGCATGGTGTGACGGCCCGAACGCTCACCGCCTGTTCCGGGATCGTTCCGCGACGGACCTTGCCGGTTGATCAGTTCGATAAGTGACGAATAGGCGAAAGACCTTCTCGCCCGCCCCCATCACCGTCAGGCCAGCCAGCCTCCGCTTCAGCCTATCGGCGATGACGTCGTCACTGCCCTGTTTCGAAGAGGGACATGACGCAAAGCTCACCGAGGATTCTTAGGGTCAGCGGTGTTCTGCCGAATCTCTTCCGCGCGCTGCTTGAGGTCGATGATCTTCTCGACCACCTGCGCGGTCGATGTTCGGGAACGGGAGGTTTCATCGAGCTGCGCCTCGAGGTCCCGACGCTGTCGCTGGAGGTCAGCGATGATGTTGGATAAGTCGTCAGGCCTGGTCATTGGAGGGAAGGATACTCTCAAGTCAGAGTTTGAGGCGGTTTAAGACGGTCTTCGCATCATCCCTGAGGAGTAGCAGCACTGCTCCGCTTCTTCAGATAGGAGGCCAGAACCACCATGGCGATCAGGAGCGCCCCGACGATGGCCAGCTTCCGGATGGCTTCCCCTTCGGTCATGGTCCCGCTGAAGATCGCATCGGCCGAGTAGGCGAAGATCGCATGCGAAGGGAGAATGCCCAGCGCCGTTGCCAACGCGTAATCCCTGAAAGGAACACCGGCCACGCCCGCCCCGTAGTTCCACACCGCGAATGGGGGCCCCGGAATGAGCCGCACGATCAGCATGGTCTGGAACCCGGCATTCTTCGCCTGCTTCATCACCACGTCACCGGCTTTCCCGAATCGCGACAGCAGTCCCTCGCCGAGAAACCGACCCATGAAGTACGAGGCAATGGCGCCCAGGAGTCCGCCGGCGGTCGCGTACAGCGCGCCGAGCTTCCAACCCCACAGAGCTCCGGCGACGAGGACGAAGATGCTGGCCGGAATGGCGAATACGCACCCTACCGCATACGCCACGATCAGGATGAGCGGCGCGTACCACATCCCCCGTGCGCTCTCCCGCGTGTGCGCAACCCAGTCACGCGCGCTGGCGAGGTTGAGGTGCTGCCGGAGAGGAGAAAAGAAGATCGCAGCGACGGCCGCGACGATCAGCAACAGCAGCGCGATCTTGATCGCGTTCCGCGAATTCATGGGCGGCGGAGTCTACCTCAGCGCCGAATGGAGACCGTCACGACAGAGTTGGGTTCGTACGTCGCTCGCAAGCCCATCATTCCGAAGACCACATTGAAAGCCGTGCGGCAGGGCACATCGCGCAGGAGGAAGGTGCCGTTTCCGCTCACTCCCGGATCGACAATCAGGTTGCGGATTCCGCACTGCTGCTTCAGCGACCGCAGGATGACGTGAACCTCCTCATCCTTCACGTCGAGTGTGACCACCGGCCCTGCAGTCTCGATGACCAGCTTGTGCCGCCTCTCCGACAGCCGCGCGCCTCCACTGAGGGCCAGCGCCGAAAGAGCCGCCTCGGGCCGTACGCCGTGCGCGCTGAAGCTGACCAGAGGATCGAAACTCGAGGCGAGCTCCACCGGCTTCCTCAGGTAGAACTCCAGCGCATGGACCGCGAACGACAACGGCTCCCGCACGATGGCAACATCAAGAGTGGCCGGTCGAGTCTGGGAGCGCGCTACCGAGATGTGCGCAAGCAACGGACCTCCGGCGGCGAAGAGCACCAGGAGGGCGAATACGAGGGGTCTCACGATCATGGCAACGGTGGAGCGCGCCATGGTCATTCCGCCCGTGAGGGGACAAATCAGAAAGCAGATGGCAGATGGCAGACGACGCCTCTCACGATCGAGTTCCTTCTCCCCGCCGCAGCGGGGAGAAGGTGGCCGTAGGCCGGATGAGGGGTCGCTCATGCGCAGCAGAGACCCTCACCCCCGCTTCGCGGACCCTCTCCCCGCTGCGGCGGGGAGAGGGAACTCGCGTGAGACTGTGTCATCGAGATCTCATCATCGCCACATCGCGCCGTGCCGCAGCTCCGGATGACAGCGAGATCTGCGAGACTCTGCCTTCTGCCTTCTGTCTGCCGCTTACTGGAGGCTCTCCACAATCATGGCGATGCCCTGCCCCCCGCCGATGCATGCCGAGACCAGGCCGAACCGCTTCTGCCTCCGCCGCAGCTCGTACAGAACGGTAAGCACCAGCCGGGTGCCGGTCGCTGCCAGAGGATGCCCGAGCGCGATCGCACCACCGTTGACGTTGAGCTTCTCCATGTCTATTCCGAGGTCTTTGGCCACCGCCAGAATCTGACCGGCGAACGCTTCGTTGATCTCGATGAGATCGATGTCCTCGAGCTTCATGTTCGCTTTCTTCAAGGCCATCCGCGTGGCCGGAACCGGTCCGATTCCCATGACGTCGGGATCGCAGCCGGTGATGCCCCAGGAAACGATTCTTCCGAGCGGCTTGCTGCCTTTGGCCTTGGCATTCTCAGCGCTGGTGACCACCACCATCGCCGCGCCGTCGACGATTCCGCTGGCGTTGCCCGCGGTCACGAATCCGTCTTTGGCGAAGGCCGGCTTCAATTTGGCCAGCCCTTCCATGGTGGTGTCCGGACGGAGGTGGTCGTCTTCGCTGACCAACTCCCCTTTGCGTCCCACTGCGACCGGGATGATCTCGTCCTTGAACTTGCCGGCGGCCAGCGCCTCCGCGGCGCACTTCTGGCTGCGGATGGCGTAGGTGTCCTGCTCCTCGCGGGAGATGTTGAACTTTTTCGCGAGGTTGTCGGAGGTCTGCGCCATGTACAGGCCGCTGTAGCTGTCCAGCAGCGCGACCATCAGCGAGTCCTCGATGTTCCCCTGGCCCAGCTTGAATCCTTTGCGAGCTCCTCGGATTACATGCGGGGCCTGCGACATGTTCTCCATGCCACCTGCCAGCACCGAGGTCGACTCGCCCAGCATGATCTGCTCCGCGGCGCTGATGATGGACTGGACGCCGGAGCCGCAGAGACGATTCAGCGTGAGAGCGGGCACCTCATTCGGCACACCCGCCTTGAGGCCGACATGGCGCGCGCCGTAGATGGCATCGCCGGACGTCTGCAACGCGTTGCCCACGATCACGTGATTGATCTCATCCGGCCCAAAGCCGCTCCGCTTCAGCGCTTCTTTTGCGGCGACGACGGCCAGATCGATGGCGCTGGTGTCGGTGAAATGTCCGTTGTACTCAGCCATCGGCGTCCGCGCGCCGTCAACGATGACGATGTCTTTCATGAATGGATTCCTTTGTTCCCGGTCACGCACAGACCTGAGCGTCTGTGCCACACCGGGTCAGATGGGAGGAGACCTGCCGCCTCGTCGATTCAGAACTCAGCGGTCACTTCTCGAAATCCCGCGGCAGTCTCATGCCCAGGCTCTTGACCAGGAAGGCCCAGGCATCGGCGGTTTCCTCGATCTGCTTGGAAGTTGGTTTTCCGGCGCCGTGACCAGCTCGCGTCTCGATGCGGATGAGAACGGGAGCGGGTCCCGTCTGCGCTTCCTGGATGGCCGCGGCAAACTTGAAGCTGTGTCCCGGGACCACCCGGTCGTCGGTGTCCGCTGTCGTGATGAGAGTGGGCGGATAGCTCTTCCCTTTCCGGATGTTGTGGTACGGCGAGTATGCGTAGAGGGCTTTGAATTCGCCGGCATCGTCCGATGAGCCGTAGTCGTCGACCCAGTAGCGGCCCGCGGTGAACTTGTTGAAGCGGAGCATATCCATGACGCCGACGGCCGGCAGCGCCGCGCCAAACAACTCGGGACGCTGGGTCATGGCCGCACCGACGAGCAGTCCTCCGTTACTGCCACCCTGCACCGCCAGCTTTTCGCTGCGGGTGTACTTGTTCTTGATCAACCACTCCGCAGCGCCGATGAAATCATCAAAGACGTTCTGTTTTTTCAGCTTCGTCCCCGCCTCGTGCCACGCCTCGCCGTATTCGCTTCCCCCTCGCAGGTTGGCCACCGCATAGACGCCGCCCATCTGCATCCACACCAGTCGGGACACGGAGAAGGAAGGCGTCATGGAGATGTTGAGACCGCCGTATCCATAAAGCAGCGTCGGGTTGTTGCCGTCCAGCTTCAGTCCCTTACGGTAAGAAAGGAACATGGGGACCTTCGTTCCATCCTTTGATGTGTAGAAGACCTGCTTCACTTCGAAGTCATTCGGATTCATCGCCACCCTGGCGCGGAAGAGAAGCTGCTTCTCCCCGGTGGCCACGTTGTAGCGATACACGCTGGTCGGCGTGGCGAAGCTTGCAAAGGAGTAGAACGTCTCGGGGTCATCCGCGCGCCCACCGAAGCCGGATGCCGATCCGATCCCGTCGAGCTCCACGGTGCGGGCCAGTTTTCCGTCAGTCCCGAAAAGCCTCACCTCGCTCTTGGCATCCCGCAGGAACTCGACGGCAAACTTCCCGCCAACGTAGTCAATGTCCGTGATCGTGGCGTCGCCCTCGGGCAGGATCTCTTTCCAGTTCGGCTGCTCCGGAGTTCGCAGATCCATCGAGATCAGACGCCCTTTCGGCGCCTTCCAGTCGGTCTTGAAGTACAGCACCGGGCCGTCGTTGCCGACGAATGAGTAATCGTTTTCGAATCGGTCGACGAGCGTGACCGGCATGGCGTACGGATCCTGAAGGTCCTTCACCAGGATCTGATAACGGTTCGCCGTGCCCTTGCTCGTGGTGATGACCAGATAGCGCCCATCCTCGGTCACCGTTCCGCCGTGATTCCACTCCGGCTGATCGGACCGGTAGTAAACGACAACGTCCTCGCTCTGCGGGGTTCCCAGGCGGTGGTAATAGATTTTCTGGTTGCGATTGAGACTCTGGAAGGTCTTCCCCTGCTCCGGTTGGGGGAAACGGGAGTAGAAAAATCCCTTGTCGTCCTTCGTCCAGGTGGCGCCGGAAAACTTCACCCATTTCAGCTCGTCGGCGAGCTGCTTGCCCGAATCCACATCCTGCACGTGCCAGGTCACCCAGTCCGAACCTGCCTCGGCGATCCCGTAGGCCGCGTATCTTCCGTCGTCGCTGAGAGCGAGACCGGAGAGAGCCACGGTTCCATCCTTCGACCATGAGTTCGGATCGAGCACCACCTGGGGTGTGTCACCAAAGCTCTTCACCGTATAGAGCACCGACTGATTCTGCAGACCGTC
>JBDSGC010000359.1:0-6393 GCA_039919215.1 Thermoanaerobaculia bacterium
AGGATGACCGCGAGACGAAAGGCAGCCATTTCCCCGAGCCGCGTGAACGCGACTGATGCGCAAATCATGGCGGACGCTGTGCGAACCTACGCCGCCGGCCGTGACGGCCGTCATGTGCTGGCCATCACCTTCCGAGGGATGAGAACGCGAACCACTGCCAGGACCGCGAGGGCCACACCGAAGGTGCAGACGATGGTCGCTCCGGTCGGGAGGTCGGCCCGGAAAGAAACGATCACGCCGATCGCTGTCACCAGCGCTCCCATGGACCAGCCGATGGCCAGCCGCTTTCCGATCGAGTTCGCAAACAGCATCGCCCCGACCGAGGGGACGATCAGATACGAGAAGACCAGCAGCACTCCGGCGATGGCCACAGAGGAAGTGACCACGAATCCGAAGGATGTGTAGAACAGGAAATCCCAGAACTTTACGTTGTCCACGGCGACGTTGGTCCCCACATGCTGCCCGACCGAGATGGCCAGAAACTTCTTCCGGAAGATGAAGTGAAATAGCCCCACCAGCGCGTAGAGAATCGCCGTCTTGATCACGGTGTGCCAGGACACCGCCAGGATGTTGCCCACCAGCATGTCTTTCAGGTGCTCGGTTTCCTGGGGAGCCTTGCTCATGACCAGAATCGCAGCCGCAGCCGAAACGGCATAGACGATACCGATGATCGCCTCCTGGGGGATGCGGGTCTCGTGATGGATGCGGGTCAGGGCGAAAATGGCGGCCCCGATGATGGTGAAAGCCAGTGAGATCAGGTACGAGGCATTGTCGGCCGGGCCGTAACCCATGATCAAGGCCATGGTGGTTCCCAGGGCGGCGATCTGCGCGAGTGAGAGGTCGACGAAGATGACCCCTCGCTCGACGACATGAACGCCGAGGTAGGCGTGAATCCCGGTCAGCACCAGGCCGGCCAGAAAGGGAAGAACGAGAAAAGGGAGCACGTCGGTCACTGCTTCAGTGCCTTCACCAGTTCGTTGATGTCGTAGTCGAACAGCTTGAAGTAGTCGTCCAGACCCGGTTTTCCGCCAACCGACGGGTAGAGGACCACCACTCTGGCGCCGGTCCGCTCGCCGATGGAGTCAGGAGTCTTCCTGTCGAAATAGGGCTCGATGATGATTGCCTTGACCCCTTCGCGTTTCACGGTCTGCATGACTTGCAGAGTGTGGCCGGGCGACGGCGGGATCCCGGGCTTGGGCTCGACGTGATCGACGACCACCAGCCCGAAGTGCTGCGTAAAGTTCGGCCAGGAGTTGTGGTAGGTCACGATCTTCGCGCCCTTGAACGGCGCCATCTGGGCCAGCCATCGTTTGTTCGCCTCGTTGATCCGGACCTTGAACGTGTTGAGCCGTTGCGCAAAATAGGGAGCGTCGGCAGGCTGGAGCTCTGCGAGTTTGCGCTGGACCTGGATGGCGATGCGCACTGCGTTGGCCGGATCGAGCCAGTAGTGCGGATTTCCCATCGCATGCACGTCGCCCATCGAACGGTTCACCCCGCCGGTGGGGTGGTCCATGATCACCACGCCGTTGGACACATCGAGATAGCCCGAAGCGCCGGGACGGATCCGTGGGTTGCGGCTCTGGTCCAGGAGCGGAGGAAGCCAGCCGATCTCCAGCTCCAGGCCGATGACTTCCAGAAGGTCGGCGTTTTTCAGCAGCAGCAGAAAGCTGGGCTTCGGCTCGATGAAGTGCGGGTCCTGGTAACCCTTCCCGATCGACGTGACCTCGATGCGGTCACCGCCGACCTCGCGGGTAAGGGAAGCAAGATCCGCCGTCGCGGTGACGACCTTGAGCTTGGCAGCAGCGAAACCGTTGCCCGTACCGAGCAAGGTGATGGTTGCAAGAATCAGAACGATGCGTTTCATCAGAGTCTCCTAGAACGTGTGTGCGCCGTGGGCGCCGATGGCGAAGACGAGCTGCAGCAGCAACTCGTTGACGGCCTTTGCATCTCCATACCGGACGCGGCGGGCCTGTCCTCGGATCTGGCTGAATTCCGACGGCCAGAAGGTCAGCGTGGCGGAGAGCGCCTTGTCGTTGGGGATGCCGGTCTCGGTGAAGCGGTCGGAGCTGTCGACGCGCACGCCGGTAAACCAGCGCTGACCGACCTGATAATCGAGTGAGGTGTAAAAGCCTTTCAGGCTGCGATCGAGATCGCCACGCCGATCGGTAATCGCTTCCATGCGGGCGATCAACCCCTTGTAGATCCCCTGCTGCAGAGGTTTCCAGCGATAGGTGACGTCGATGCCGCTGAACTGGCTGTGCGCATCGTTGAGCGTTCCCCGTGCGTAGCTGGTTCCCACCTCGAGATTGGAGTTCTCGGTGATGTCGCGGAAAGCCTTGAGGTGGGCGTTGTAGACCAGATCGTTGAGCGAGTGGTTGTCGAAGACCCCTTCCACATCGCCGTTGAACACCTCGCCCGTCGCCTCGAGATAGGTGTTCCAGGGGTTCGAGATCGTCCTGCTGACGGAGATGCCGCTGTCCGAGAACCCCTCGTCACCGAAGAGGTTGTGAATCACCAGCGGCTGATCGGCCCACGGTCGGACGTGCGCGTGCCACGTGTTGTCCTTGCCGAAGAAGGCCTTGAACCGGCCCACCTTCGCCGTCAGATCGTAAGGAAGATTCACGAAATTCGCGTATCCCTCTTCGACGCTGGCGCCTTCGGGCGTCACCGAGAGAAAGAATTTTGCTTTGGCGTATGGATCGACGAAAGCCTCGAAGGAAAACTCTGCCTCGTCGAGGAGCATGGCACTCCGGCCTTTCGACCCGGGGTACTCATACGGGTTCGCGTTCCCCGCCTTCCCCAGAAAGTTTCCGATGACCGAGGTGTCTGGATTGAAGAGTTTGGACAGGCCGGGGTTGGAGACGTTGTTGGCCGTCTGCACGTCGGTGAGGGCGTCGGGGGGCGTCTCTTTGGTGGGCGTCTGGATGGAGGTTGCGGCCGTTGCCGCTCCCGGGGTCGGCGCGGACGTCGTGGCCACCTCCACTTTGGTCAGGTCTTCCGCCTCGGATGGCTGGCTGACGATCGCAGGCGAGGTGGGTGCAAGCCCGCGTTCGGCCTTGAGCCGGTCGAGCTCCTGACGGATCTCCGCCGCCTGCCGAGCCAGGGTGTCCAGTCGCTTTTCCAGTTGCTGCATGCGTTCGTCAGCAGGCGGTTGCTGAGCAAACAACGGAATGGTGAGGAACGAGAAAATCAGAAATCGCGCGATGCGACCACGGTGATGCATGGGTCTCCTCCGGATGCTCCAGTGCTGCGCGAAAGGCGGCGCAACTACGAGAGGGGAGGACCGCGCGAACCAAGGGAAACCGTGGAGACGAGGGGAACGTCGCTGGTGGCGGAACCAGCGAAGAGATAGGGGACGCTGAGCGGCGCGCAGAGGGCCGGCGAGACGCCAGGCAGGACGTTGGCTCCGGTGGCGCAGACACCGCAGGTGCGACCGGAGGTGCTGCTGCTGGCGTCCAGTTCCGTGCTGAGGGGATGCGCGTGGAGTAGCGGCTCGGCGATCAGAATGCACGCCAGAGCAAAGACGACGGCAGGAATCTTGCGCAGCATCTCTCTCATGACGCGCACAGGGTAAGCCGGGCGCGCCAATCGATATTCCGGCTGGAATAAGGCGCGGATATGCTCGATTCAACAGAGAGTTAGGAGATCGTGGAAATGGCCGAGTCAAACGCAGTGCAGCAAGTCACCGATCAGGATTTCGAGAGCGTTCTCAACGGCGGAAAGCCGGTATTCGTCGATTTCTGGGCGCCGTGGTGCGGGCCCTGCCGCATCATCGGACCTCTGGTCGAGGAACTGGCGCCTTCCTACAACGGAAAGGCGGTCATCGCCAAAATGAACGTCGACGACAATCCGCAGGTCGCGCAGAAGTTCGGGGTGACCTCCATTCCCACCCTCATGATGTTCAAGGACGGGAAGCTGGTCGACCGGGCCATTGGTGCCATGCCCAAGGGCGAGCTGCAGAAATTCATCGATCGCAATCTTTGATTTTCCCCTGATCGACTCGACAATCGACTCGATGATCGACTCGACAACGGCCGGCCCAGTGCCGGCCGTTTGCGTTGAGCGTCGCTCTGCTCCGAGCAGGCGGTAGACTCCCGCTCCATGCTGTCCGATCTCGACCGTCTCATGCGCGAGCGCACCATCGACACCATCCTGGTGCCGATGCATGAGGCGATGCATCCTTCGTTTCGCTGGCTCTCCCGCGGCGCCAAGGTCACCCGCGGCTATGCCTTCAAGCAGGCAGGCCGCGATCCGCTTCTGGTGGCCTACCCCATGGAGCGGGAGGAGGCGGCGGCGTCGGGACTGGAAACAAAGCTGGTCGGTGACTTCCACTACGAGCGCATCTTCGGCGACGCCGTGGATCCGGCGATGGCGTATGGAGAATTCTTCGACGCCATCCTCCGATCCTTTCGTTCCGGAGCGACGGTGGCCATCTTCGGAAACCTTCCCCTGCCGCTGTACCTTGGAGTTGGAGATGCTCTCCAGAAGCGCGGCTGGACCATTCCGCGCCTGAGAGGCGAGGATCTCATCCAGCTCGCACGGAAACGAAAAGATCGGCGCGAGATCGAGGCCATCGCCTCCGTGGGAGCCCGTACTGAACAGGTCGTCGAGGACGTGCGGAAGGTACTGCGGACTACCGCGATCGACGGCGACAGCGTTCGTCATCAGGGGCGCGTGCTGACGCTGGGAGACCTCAAGCAGCAGGTGTCGTTCGGAATCGCCCGCCTGGGGATGAGCGAGGATCACGAAACAATCCTTTCGCAGGGTCGCGATGCGGGCATTCCGCACTCACGCGGCGACGCATCGGCGCCAGTCCGGCCCTCCGTGCCCATCGTTCTGGATATCTTCCCCGCCGACCGGTCCAGCGGATACTTCTTCGATCTGACCCGGACGTTCTGTGTGGGACCCATCCCCGACGAGCTGCGCAGGATCCACGCGGACGTCCTGACGGCGTTCGAGGCGGCGGTGCAGCAGATGCGCGCCGGTACCGCGGCGTCGAGCCACCAGGCCGCCGTCTGCGATTTCTTCGAGGGGCGAGGCTATGCGACCTCCCGTTCGACACCCGGCACCCTGGAGGGTTACGTCCACTCGCTCGGTCACGGCGTCGGGCTCGAGGTGCACGAACGTCCGTCGTTCTCACTCGCTGCGGCGAACCGGGATCTCATTGAGCCAGGGGACATCCTCACCATCGAGCCGGGTCTGTATTTTCCCGATCGCCAGATCGGAGTGCGGATTGAGGAGACCTTCGTGATCGAGGAGGATGGTTCGGCACGATCGCTGTGCCTCAGCGATCGCGGGCTGGCGCCGTAGCGGTTACTTCGCCGGGTACTTCTTTCTGGCAGAGGCGAGATTGGCCTTGGAGAGAAACGCTTCACTCAGGTAGCCGCCCCCGTCGAATCGGTAGTCGGTCACTCCCGACGGATCCTCGATGAAGAATCGGGTGCCCATGGCCATCGCTTTGAACGCGACATTGCGTTTCCCTTCCTGAGACCAATTCGCCAGGAACATGGCCACCGGATGGGGGATCGAAGAGGGCGCCAGCTTCGACGTCATCGGTGCGGGCGCCGATCTTCCTGGGGCGGAGATCGCCGGCTTCGACGCTGCGGGCGGTTTCGAGCGCACGTCAGGAGAGGGCGACGTCCAGGCAACGATGAGAAAGAGCGAGGGGGCCAGCCAGAGAAAACGCATGACGTATTGTAGTGTCCGCCGATGAGTGACGAGAAAAATGAGTGACGAGAAAATCGATCTGCTGATCGATGGTCCGGAAAACGCTGCTCGATCGTTTGTCTTCGCACACGGAGCGGGCGGGGCCATGGATTCTTCGTTCATGACGCGCGTGGCCCAAGGCATGGCGGCCCGAGGGATTCGCGTGATCCGCTTCGAGTTTGACTACATGGCGGCGCGCCGGCGAGGAGGGAAGAGAGGTGCTCCCGATCGTCAACCGCAACTGCTCGACACATGGAGGCGCGTGGTGGGCGAGGTTGGCAACGCCTCCTCGCTGATGATCGGAGGAAAGTCGATGGGCGGTCGGATGGCCACCATGGTTGCTGACGAGCTCGGCGTGCGGGGTCTGATCTGCTTTGGCTACCCCTTCCATCCCCCGGGGGATCCGAATCGCCTTCGCGTCTCGCACCTCGAGCACCTGCGAACGGCCACGCTGATTCTCCAGGGAACCCGAGACCTGTTCGGAACCCGAGAGCAGGTCAGTGACTACGATCTCTCGCCGGCCATCCGGCTGGAATGGCTGGAAGACGGTGATCATTCATTCAAACCGCGGCGCAGCTCCGGTGTTACGGAACAACAACATGTCGATCAGGCCATCAAACTTGCGGCTGCGTTTGTCGAATCAACAGAGTGAGAGATTGCAACCTCACCGCAGGCTTGCGCGCAATG
>JBDSGC010000360.1:0-3976 GCA_039919215.1 Thermoanaerobaculia bacterium
AATGGCCCGGGCCTTCGGAAGCTGACTGATGGAAAACACGGCCATTTCCTGGACCTCTTCGTCAGCATCCCCTGCCGCCTCTTTGAGGTCCGCTGTGGCCCGCTCACCCGCTTTCTGGCCCAGCCAGAAAATTGCCCGCTTCCGGATCGCCGGCGCCTTGTTCCGTTTCGCCAACGACAGGAGCGCGGCGGTCGCAGCGCTGGAATCGTCCTGCGCAATGCCGGCCACGGCCTGTTCCATGAGGTCATCGAGCTGGCCATCGCGCTGGCCATCGGTGCGCCGCCCGGCCGCGGGAGAATCGAGCAGCGAGAGCAGCACGCTCCTGCCCTCGTCACCGCCGCGCATCCCCAGCCAGAACGCAGCCTGCCCGCGGATTTCCTGGGGACGCCTGGAGCGCACGACCGCAGTCAGGGCAGGAATGGCGTTCGTCGATCGGATGCTGGCGATCGCGCCGATGACGTGCTGCCTCTCCTCCTCGCGTCCCGACTTGGAATCGGGCTGCGCGCCGATGAGATCGAGCAGTCTGGTGAGGTAGAACACGCTCTCCGATGCGCTCACGCCGGTGAACCGGTGGACGGTCGAGCCAGCGGCATCCACGTGACAGCCGGCGGAGAACGTCCGGAGCTGGTCGACCTTCCCGTTTTGCGCCCGGAGGAAAATCGTGAAGGTGTCCGTATCCGGGATCGGAGTGCTCGGCTTCCCCGCGGAGTGGCTGGAGAAGAAACTGTTGCCGTCGGTGAGCGAACAGGACCCTCCCTTCCAATGATGTTTTTCACCGTCGCCGATCGACTGGAAACAGCACATCTGCGAACGGGGATCGGCGGCCGGAACATCCCAGGCGATCCACAGGGGTTTCTCGGCTGCCGATGCGATCTGGCCGACCGCATTCTCGAGACCTGACGCCGCGCTGGCCTG
Source organism: Thermoanaerobaculia bacterium (assembly GCA_039919215.1). Taxonomy (GTDB): domain Bacteria; phylum Acidobacteriota; class Thermoanaerobaculia; order Gp7-AA8; family Gp7-AA8; genus JBDSGC01. The sequence goes on from JBDSGC010000360.1 coordinate 916, forward strand.
AATGACCTTCGCGTCCGTCAGTTGCGTTGCGTTTGCGCCGACATACGGAAGCGTTGCCAACAGTGCCAGAAGCAGGATCGATCCATTCCTCATTCTCATTTCATTTCCTTTCGAGACTCTCGTCGGTTTGGCAGGACAGGGCTCCGCCACACGTTTTGTGACGACGTTTTCGTGCAGAGTGGTCCTGGTTGGTTTGCCGCTATTGGAGGAGCTGCTGCATGAAGGCACGAGCTTCCGGACTGCGCATCAGGGAGAGTTTCTCCACGATGCTCCGGCGGAGCGCCTTGTTCTGTTCCTTGCGGGCGATCTCGATCAAGGCCCGGGCATTTCCCTGAATGAACAGCCCCGTGATGATTGCCTCTTTGGTTTCCATGGCCGATTCCGATTTCCAGAGCTGGAGCAGGATCTCGCCGCTTCTGGAGGTTCCCAGAGTGCCGATGGAACGGATTGCCGCTGCGCGCAACTGTGGATTGGAATCGGTTCGAGCAATCTGCATGAGGCGATCGGCCTGACCGGCGATGAACATCCCCTCGATCACCGCTTGCTTGACCTCCACCGCGTTCTCGCTGGCGTAGAGCCGATCGAGCTCGGCTGAGGCCTTCATCGCTCCGAGAAGCCGCACCGCCTGGGAGCGCGTCTCCGGGTCTTTGTCACCCAAGGCGACGCCCAGGATGGCCTGGCGATCGCCGCTGATCATCATTCCCTGCAGGGCCGCCTGCCTGGTTTCGGAGTCCGTCGATTTGGCGTAGACATCGGCGAGGAGCGAGCGGCTGCGCGCGCTTCCTGTCGTTCCCAGAAGATGAAGAGCCTGTTCCTGAAGCTCCTTCCCGGCGCCTCCTCGGGCGATGTTTTCAATGAGCTGCTGTCCGCGGGGAGAGCTCGACTGACTGAGAACGAACAGCGCTCGCTCCTTGATCTCTTCACTTCCCCCGGCCCGAAGAATCTTGTCCAGGAGGGTCACCGCGCGCTCCTGATCGGCGCTGAGCAGGCTGGTGATGGCCAGCAGCTTCAGATCACTGTCATCCCCCAGACTCTCCGGGGAGACGCTCTGCCCGGCAGACTGCCGCACTTCAAGCTCCAGGGCCCTGGCTTCATCGTTCCAGTGACTGGACGGATATTTCTGATGGAGCTGCTGCACAGTCGACAGCGAATCCGCAGCTTTGCCTCCTTCCTTCTGTGCATAGGCCAGCCAGTAGAGGGCTCGGTCCTGGCGCGGTCCCGGCGTGGCCGCCAGTTGCCGGAAGAGTCTGACCGCCTCCGCCCACTGCTCGGCGTCGATGGCAGCGGTGGCCCGACGATCCAGCGATTCCTCTTTCTTCTGTGCGGCGCTCCCCGATCCGGCATCAGCATCGGGAGTGACCGGAACCGGCAGGCGGGTCGAAGCCCCCAGCTGCATGGCTACGGCGAAGGTCAGGACTGCAGTCACCTGTTTTCTCATGGGGTCTCCGTTCAAAGGCTGGCGCCGGCGTGCGCCGGAGCGATGATGGATCGTTTCTGTTGCGCTTCTCGAAGGGTGGAGGAGACGACGCGGATCTTGAAGAGAAGCTCGCGTGCTGCGATGCGCTGTTGAATCGCCGAGAGCTCCTCAGAGGACATTCCGGAACTGTGCGCCAATTCGATGAGGATCGGCTCGAGATCGTCGAGGAGCTTGCCCACTTCCCCGGCACGGCTTCCCCTGGAGGCTGCGCGGACCAATCGGTTGCCAGCCAGAAGCGTTTCCGCATTGGCGTGGACATCCCCAAAACCAGAATCGCTCCAGTCCTGATTCGACACCTCCGCCAGCAGTCGCGATGAGCGATCGAGTTGCTCACGACCGGCGGAGGCCAGCGCCGCTTCCTGACCGCTCACACCGGCGATTTCCGAAGCAGCAGTGTGATGACTAGGCGCGATCACCGGCTGCGCTCGTCGTTCGTGTTCGTTGCGATCCAGCACGCGGCCGGCGCCGAAGCCGATGAAGAGCAGTGCCAGGGCGGCCGCCGAGGCCAGCCAGCGGTTTCGGAGCGTTCCGCGCCGGTGAAGCCTCCACCGCAGCGTGGCCCAGGTGCGTTCCTCGAAGCCTGGATCGGGCTCGAAAACGAGATCGTCCGTGGCCATTTCGAGGAGGTTCTTCAACTCCGTCACCTCCGCGGCGCAGCTGCCGCAGGATGCGAGATGGTGGTCGGTCTCCGCCTCCGCAAGCTCGCCGTAGCAGGCCAGAATCCGCTCTTCCTCGCTGAGATGTCTCATGTGGCGCTCACCAGCGGCTGGAGCACCTGACGCAGCTTTCCGACCGCCCGAAAGATGGTGTTTTTGGTTGCGCTGGTCTCCGTGCCCAGGATCTCGCCGATCTCGGCGATGGACATCCCTTCGTAATGACGCAGCACGAAGGCAGCGCGCTCATTTCTCGACAGCAGGCTGAACCCGCGCTCCAGAGCATCGCGGAAGCCGAGGCGGCTGACGACGTCGTCGTGGCCAGGTCCCGCCGTCTCCGGGTCGAGCTCCTCCGCGGAATTCCGCTCGCGCCGTCGCAGCAGATCGAATGCGCTGTTGGCGGCGATGCGGTGAATCCACGTGCCGAAGCTGGATCGCGAATCGAAGGAGTGAAGATGTTTGTAGGCGCGCAAGAAGGTCTCCTGAACCACATCGTCAGCGTCGTGCTGGTTCCGCGTCAGACGGAAGGCCAGCTTGAAAACGTTCCGGCTGTACCGGTCGACGAAGACGCGGAAAGCGTCAGGGTCGCCGGCGCGGACACGCTCAATCGCTTCGGCCTCGATCGGCTCCATTCATCCTCTTGGACTGCGCCGCGAGCCTCACGGTTAGCCGGAGGGCTGGCTCCTGCGCAGGGACAACATACGCTCCATGTCGATGAGGGATCCATGGCCACCAGATCGCCGAGCCCCGTAGTGGCGATGGAGCGTGTTCTTACACGAAACGAACAACGAAGGCCTGACCCCACGGATTCAAAGCCCCGTAGGGGCGATTGAACTTAGCCCAGGACTTCAGTCCTGGGGGGTTCGAGGGTCCATCCACAGTGAGCCCCGGAGGGGCGATTGAGCGTGTCCCGGTCTCGTTTTCTGGCACT
>JBDSGC010000361.1:0-5954 GCA_039919215.1 Thermoanaerobaculia bacterium
ATTGCCGCCGCCGGCGAAGATGGTGGGCTCCAGGGAGTTGGGAGCGAAGCGCTTGACGGTGCCGTCGTCGCTTCCCACGTAGATCTCCCCATTCTTCACGGCCATGCCGTAACTGATCGAAGTGCCCGTTGCGACGGTGCTGATTTTTTTGCTGAACTTGTCGACGCGCCGCACGCGACCGGCCTGGCTGATGAGGAGATCCCCTCCACCGTCGAACGCCAGCGCGCCGAGGTACTCAAACAAAGCATTGGTTGCCGCGCCGCCGTCGGCATCGCCGTCACGCAGAGTGCCGCCGCCGGCGTACGTCTCGATCTTTTTCGTGGCACCGTCGATGCGCCGCACGACCTGAGGAGCTGTCGTTGCGATGAACACGTTCCCGGAGGCGTCGACCGCGACCGCGATCGGTGCGCCCAGCAGGGCCGCTGTGGCCAGGCCTCCATCGCCGCTGTTACCGCTGGTGCCATCGAGCGCTCCGGCAATGGTGACGATCGTTTTCGCCGCCAGATCGATGCGACGGACGCGGTTGCCGTCGTAGCCGTACTCCGTGAGGTAAAGGTCTGTGCCGTTCAGCCAGAGCCCCACTGGGACCTTCAGCACCGCGTCGATGGCCGCTCCATCGATGGTCCGGTCAGCGCGATCGGGATTCCCTCCGGCGATGGTGTCGATGATTCCCGTGATGGCGTCGATCTTCCGGATGCGATCGTTGCCGCTGTCGGCGATGTACACGTTTCCGCTGGCATCGACCGCGATTCCGGTCGGCTGCTTCAGCGTGGCGCGCACGGCAGCGGAGCCGTCGCCGGCAAATCCGCCGCCACCGGTTCCGGCGATCGTCCGGATCGTTCCGTCGGTGTCGATGCGGCGCACCAGATTGGCGTCCCGCTCCACAAGATAGAGATTGCCGGCACGATCGAAGGCGAGACCGCCTACCCCGTAAAGCCCGATCTGAGTCGCCGGCAGCCCGTCATCGCTCCCGCCCCCGGCCACCGTGACGATGGACTGAGCGTGAAGCGTGGCTACCCCCAACAGAAGGAGCAACGCGAGGACTGCGCGGATCAACCGTGGCATCAAGGGGGGTTCCGGAGGTCGGATTCTACACGACGGTCGGCTTCCCTCGCATCGCTGATGAGAGCGCCCGCGTTCGGCAGAACGCTCTTCGCCTCAATCACCAGTCCGGAATCGCTGCCGTGCGGCACGCTACGGCGAGGTCGCCGCGCGCTCTCCGGCTCGCGGCCGCCGATTGCTCGCGAGGGTTTCCTTCGCTGTCCCCTTCCTTCGCGAGCCGGCCGGCCAGGGAAGGGGTGCTGCGGCGTCGGTGAGCGGCAGAAACATCCGGTACTCCGTCTCCACGTTGCGGTCCTGAAAGGCCTCGGAGAGTCTCCGAGTGCCTTCGTCCAGTCGCTTCCGATCGCTGCTCCCGCGTGCCGCCACCAGATCCACGATGCCAGCCAGCGCGAGAGTCTCGCCCTTCATCGGCGCCCCCGCCGACAACGATGCCACCGCCAGTTCCGACTCCCGCAGATCCCGTTGCCAGTCGATCTGCTGATCGATACACCAAATCGTTCGCCAGATCTGCGCGCGGGCCACTTCCCGAGGATCGCGTCCGGCCCGCTGCTGCAGGCGCGCCGTCCTGATCGCTTCATCGAAAGAGGGTCGGGGGTCCTCCCCGCTGGCCCAACGCCACAATGCCTCGGTCAGGGCCACGGAGTTCAGGGAGCGGTACAACATCCATTGATCGGGTCTGATCGCTGCCGCCTTCGCTACCCACGCTCGGGAGGCCGCAATGGCGCGGGAGGGATCCTGATGTTGTCGGATCAGCAGCTCCGCGCGGGTGGCCTCCACTTCGCCAAGCGTGTCGTCGAGATTCCACACCTGGGGATTGGCGCGCTGCGCCGCGGAGACAAGCGCTGTGCCGCGATCGAGCAACGGAGCGAACGGCCTCTGATTGAGCGCCTCATAGCGCGCCAGGTGGGTGTACGCCAGCGCGATGTTGTTTCGAGGATTGATGAACTGCGGATCGATCCGAATGGCCGAGGCGTAGGCGGCGATGGCGTTCTGCAGCGCAGGACGCGGATCGCCTCCCCTGGCCAGCGTGTGGTCGCGCAGAAGCAGATAGACGTTTCCGAGATCGCTGCGGATCGAAGGTGAATTCGGATCGAGCCCGGCCGCGCGCTGCAGCGCGGAGGTGCACTCTTCCAGCACCCGAACGAACTCCTGATGCCTGTTCACCTCGCGCGGCGCGCTCCACCACAGAGCCTGGCCGAGGTCATGCCACGCCTCGGCTCGATGGGGGTCCAGCCTGATTGACTGGCGTGCCGCCTCGACCGCGCGAGCCAGCGTTGCAGGTAGAGCGGGGTCCGCACGGCTCTCCTGTTCCACGGCAAGCCGCACGAACGTCTGCGCTTTGTGTTCCCAGGCGGAGGCGAGATCGGGGTCCGCGCGGAGGGCCCGGTCACACGCGGCCTGCGCTTCCATCGCCAGCGGACCGGACGATGATGACGTGATCTGCCATCGCGTTCGCATCATGGTGATGCGGGTGGCGCACCGAAAATCGGGGATGCTCGGATCACTGGGGGCGATCTCCTCGGCGGCGGCCAGCGCGCTGTCGGCCGCGAGCAGCAGGGAAACGGATCGCTCCCCGTTTCCGGACCGGAATACGGAGGCGGACATGGCAGTGAGCACGTGCGCATCCAGCACGCGTGCCTCGTAAAGCCATGGGTAGTCCCGTGCAACCTTTGCCAGGCCTGCGTGCGCCTGCTCGTAGCGGCCGGCGTAATACGACGTCAGCGCTTCGACATACCCGCGCGACTCCGCTTCGATTCCCCTGCTGGCGCGGAGCAGCTCGGCGATGGGGGCGCGATACTGACGCTCGATCGCGCGCAGCCTGCGTTCCCGAGGCTCGCGGCTGGAGATTCGCTGGGCTGCTGCAAGCTCCCTCTCGTAGATTCCGCCGAGGGCGAGAGCGCGAGCGTACGCCACGACCGGCTGACGGTAGGTCTGCCACGACTGGTTGAGCTCGCGCAGTGCGGCATCGTCGTCATGCAGCGCGAGCAGCGCGGCGCCGGCCGCATAGTGACCGGGACCGGCGGCGAGGTCGCCGGCGGATCCAGCCTCGCGCAGCAATCGCTGGATGCGCAGGCGTGCTGCGATCACCTCGGGACGGATGTCGTGCAGTCTCCGGCGGTACGCGTGTCGCAGCAGCTCCCGGACATAGAGCCGCTGTTGCTCGAACTGTTCCGCGAAGGCTGACTGCCGCCGCGAACGGGCCACGTATCGCGCTGCCCCCCCGATGGAGATGGCCACGACGATGAGGGAGATGGCCACGAGCGCGCTGATGGTCCGGTGCCGGCGGATCCGCCGCGCAATCCGTGGAATCAGCCCGGACGGCCGGGCCAGGATCGGCTCTCCTTCGAGGTATCGTCCGAGATCGGTGGCCAGCTCGCGCGCGGAGTCATAGCGACGCTGCTTTTCCTTCTCCAGACACTTGAGCGCGATCAGCTCCAGGTCGCGGGGCACGCTGCGGTTCAGCGAGCGTGGAGCGACGGGCTCATCGTGCAACACCCGGTTGATGACATCGAAGATCGAACCTCCGGCGAATGGCGGCTTTCCGGTCAGAAACTCGTAGAGCATCGCGCCGAGGCTGTACACATCGCTGCGGCGATCGACCGCGGAGCGGAGGCCTGTGACCTGCTCGGGAGGCATGTAGTCGGGAGTGCCGATCATCGCTCCTACGGTGGTCAGAGTCCCGGAGCGTTCGTCGGCCACCAGGCCGAAGTCGGTAAGATAGGGATGCCATCCCCGGTCGGTCTGCTGCAGAAGAATGTTTGACGGCTTGATGTCGCGATGCACCAGGCCGCACCGATGGGCGGCATGCACCGCTTCCGAAACGGTCCGCACAACCTGCACCTGCTCGAGCAGCATCATCTGCGGCCCGGCCGACTGCAGCGTCGGGCCGTCGATGAACCGCATGGCGATGAAGGCCCTGCCGCCCAGCCGTCCTGTGTCGTAGACCTCGCAGATGTTGGGATGATCGACCGCGCCCTGGGCCCGCGCTTCGCGGACGAATCGTTCTGAAAGCTCGTCGGTCTCCGAGCGCAGGAACTTCAGCGCCACGATGCGATCGAGCGCGCGGTCGCGTGCCCGATGCACCACCCCCATCGCGCCTGCGCCCAGCTCTTCGAACACTTCATATCGGGGCGCTGACTCCTTCAACGAGGCGACGCCGTCTCCGGCGGAGGTCGTCGTCGAGGAAGGGACTCCGGTGGCGCTGGCGGAATCGAGACTCATGAAAGGGTTGAGGGAGTTTCCGATATTATGAGGTCTTCCGGCAACACAATCAGGACGAGCGGATGACCGATACCAATGCGGCCCCTGCGACGAATGCGAACATGGAGGCGCTGCTCTCCGCGATCGCCCGGCTCCCCACGCCAGTCTTCGCGTTCACCGGCAATGGCGAGCTGCGTCCTCTCAACCGCTCAGCCATCGAGCTGGCGGAGCTCGAAGGGCTCTCCCGCTATCTGCGACATCGCACCACGCCCCATCCGCTGACCAGCATCCTGCAGAACACGCTGGACGCGCCGGGGACATCTTCGGAGATGCACGCCGAGTTCCCCAGTGGACGCCGTTACGCGATCGAAGCTTCCATGCGCTCGGATAAGGGAAGCGGCCGCTGGCTGCTCGTACTGATCCGCCATGCGGGAACGCGCAACCCCGACGCCATCCGGCAAATCGCCGCAGGCCTGGGCCTGACCCCTCGAGAAATCGAAATCGTCATCCTCATGGTCGCTGGTCGCTCCTCCACAGAGCTCTGCACAGAATTGTCGATCGCTCGCAATACTCTCAAGAGTCACCTGGCCTCGCTCTTCTCAAAGACCGGCTGTCACAATCGCACCCAGCTCGTGGCGCGCTTCTTCGAGCCATAGCCGCTACGAAGCAGAGCGCGTGAACGACGCGTCCGTTTGCGGCCCGATCGGAGCGGGTGTACCTTGATCCCAGTCCTTCCACAACCGATTCGAAAACCGACTGTCCTCGCCGCGGATCAGCCGCTGCGTGCCGGACGGCGATGCAGGTCCGTGGACTTCAGGACGCAGGAGGAGAATTCGTGATGACCCCTTTGATTGCCTTGATGCTCCAGCAGGATTCCACCACCACCACCGCCAATCCCCTGGCCCTGGCCATGGGCGCGGGGATGACCGTCGTTTGGCTCGCGATCATGGTGTTGGTGATCGCGGCTCTGTGGAAGATCTTCGTCAAAGCGGGAGAGCCGGGATGGGCGGCCATCATTCCGATCTACAACTTCATCGTCATGATCAAGATCGCCGGCAAACCGTTGTGGTGGATCGTCCTGATGCTCATTCCCTTTGTGAATTTTGTGGTGGGCATCCTCATCCTCGCCGCCATGGCTCGCAATTTCGGCAAGGGAACCGGGTTTGCCATCGGCATGATGTTCCTGCCCTTCATCTTCTATCCGATCCTGGCATGGGGCGACGCGACCTACCAGCCGCAGGCCCCTGCAGCCTACCGCCCGCAAGTCGCGGTCTGATCGATCGCCAGCGCAATCATGGAATCCGCAGACGGCCCTCCCCGAGGGCCGTTTGCATTTTGACGACGTCAGCGTTGTGCGGTCTGCAGTGCGTCGGTGACCGGAGAGACGCGCACGCCCTCTCGTTTCTCACGAATCGCAGCGAGCAACTCTTCGCCGTCGAACGAGTCGAGCGCTGACGGCACGGCCGGGAACTTGAAGGGCAGTCTCACGCGCGGAGAGCTGCTCACAGCGCCTGAGCGATGCGGTTCGAGCGGGGTGATCTAAGGCCGCCACGCCGGGTCATGGCCGTTGGAGAAGAGGACGCCGCTCGTCCTGCCATCCGCACTCACATACCGCAGCTCGCCCACGCACATGCGACATGCCTGCGAGGAAAACGCGATCGTGCTGCCGTCGGTCGACCATGTGGGCCGCG
>JBDSGC010000362.1:0-3994 GCA_039919215.1 Thermoanaerobaculia bacterium
AGTTGGTAATTCGGGGTTCGTCCGAGAATCTTCTGGCACCCCGCCGGGGTGCCGCACCAGTCTACGACCTCTGATCCGGCGGTCGCTTGCAGCGACACACCGGCTACCGTCTGCGACGCCTCCGGCGTCGAAATCGGCGTCCCAATAGGGGCTTAATAGTTAACGCCATCGCGCCGCGAGCCGGTGGAAACCGGTCGAACGACGTAACCCTTCCAAGATCAGGATCGCCGGCTGTGCCGGCCTATTTCGCTGGTGGTGGCGGTGGGGGCGCCACGGCCAGTTCGGTGATCTCGCTGACCGGTGACCATCCCGAGGAGCCCGGGCGCCAGGCGTGGGCGTCCATCGGAATCTGCCCGCTCTGCAGCATGCCCTTGAGCGCGTCGTCGGTGTAGGGGCCGTACGTCTTTCCTTCCATGGCCACCGACCAGCGGGCGCCGCCGGAGCCGCCCGGCGGGGGAGGTGGGGCGGCGGGAAAGCCAGCGCCCTGGTTGCCGAAGCCCTGGCCCATGGCGTTGCCGATGGCTAGCCCCGCTCCCATTCCGACGCCCGCTCCCGCCAGACCGCCGGGATTGGCTGCAGCGATCTTGATGGAGTCTGCGGTCTGCATCTGGGTGTACTGCTGCATCTTGTCGCCGAGGACGCCGAGCTTGGTCCGCTGGTCGATGGCCGCCTCGACTTCTTCGGGAAGGGAGATGTTCTCCACAAAGAATTTGGAGAGCTCCAGGCCGTAGGAGGTGAATTCAGGGCCGACGCGGGCGATGGCCGCGGTGGCGATCTCGTCGTACTTGGAGGCCATGTCCAGGGCGGCCACGTTGGATTCCGCAATGGCGTCGGAGAGGCGCGAGAGGATGGTGGAGCGCAACTGCCCGAGGATGTCGCTGGTGGTGGTCAGCTTCTGCGTGCCCACGATGGTGGCGAAGAACTTTTTGGCGTCGACGATTCTGGTGGCGTAGGTCCCGAACGCGCGCAGACGAATCATCCCGAAGTCTTTGTCCCGCATCATCACGGGATTGGTGGTGCCCCACTTCAGGTCGCTGTACTGCCGGGTGTTGAAAAAGTAGACCTCCGCCTTGAACGGGGACTGGAAGCCGTACTTCCAGCCTCGGAGCGTGGTCATGATGGGGATGTTCTGCGTGGTCAATTCATAACGGCCGGGAGGAAAGAGGTCGGCGGCTACCCCTTCGTTGACGAAGAGGGCGAGCTGGTTCTCGCGCACGGTGAGCTGGGCGCCCATCTTGATTTCCTGGTTGTGGACGGGGAAGCGCCACACCAGCGTGTCGGCGCTTTCATCCAGCCATTCGATGATCTCGATGAACTGGGAACTGACCTGATTCTTGAGGTTGTCGAGAAAGCTCACGGGCGGCCTCCTGATGCGTTCCGGTAATGGGCGGCGGCTCTGCGGCGAGCCGGTCGTCCTGTCGTGTTGATCAAACGGATTTCTGAGCTGGTTGTTTCAGCAGGAGCCCCGAGTATCGAGCACTTTCCGCTGGTGGCGTCAGGTTCGTGCGGATCCGGTTTGGAATGTTTTCGGAGTGTACACCGGAGGCCGCGGCCCGGACGGGAACGGCGGGGATTATGATGCGCTCCCGGACGGGTTCCTCTCCAAGCGGGCTCTGTCCCTCCGCTCGCATCAAAAACCTCAACCCCATCAGCAAGGAGAACGTGTGAGAAAACTGGCAATTGGAATCCTGAGTCTGGGCGCCGCCGTGTCAGCGATGGCCGGCGAAGGCATGTGGATGCCGCAGCAGATCCCGCAACTGGCCGCCGAAATGCGGAAAGCGGGATTGAAGATTGACCCCAGCCGCTTCGCCGACCTGACCGGTGATCCCATGGGTGCGGTGGTCTCTCTGGGCGGATGCAGCGCTTCGTTCGTCTCCAAAGATGGCCTGGTGGTCACCAATCATCACTGCGGTTTCGGCGCCCTGCAGTTCAACTCGACGCCACAGCGCGATCTGATCAACAACGGATTTCTGGCGCGCACGCGGGAGGAAGAGCTGCCTGCTGGACCGGGATCGAGAGTCTTCGTCACCACGAAGATCGAAGACGTCACGGCCAAGGTGAGCGGGGGGCTGAGCGACCAGCTCTCCGGCCTCGATCGGGAGAAGTCGATCGACCGCAACACCAAACAGCTGGTGGAAGAGTGTGAGAAGCCGGGCGGCGTGCGTTGCCGGGTGGCCTCATTTTTCGAAGGGGCGCAGTACCTGCGCACCACCCAGATGGAGATCCGCGACGTGCGCATGGTCTATGCGCCGGCGCTCGGCGTCGGCAACTTCGGCGGGGAAGCGGACAACTGGATGTGGCCGCGCCACACCGGCGACTGGTCCTACATGCGCGCCTACGTCGGCAAAGACGGCAAGCCTGCGGACTATTCGAAGGACAACGTTCCGTATCACCCGGCCCACATTCTCAAAGTTGCCAGCGAGGGGATGAATCCCGGCGACTTCGTGCTGGTGGCCGGCTATCCCGGCCGCACCTTCCGCTACCGCACTGCGGGCGAAGTGTCGAACATGCAGAGCTACAGCTATCCGACCACCATCAAATACGCCACCGATCTGAACAACATCCTGCGGGAGATGGGAAAGAACAACCGAGCCGTGGAGATCGCGAATGCGAACCGCATCAAGGGGAATGACAACACCCTGAAGAATTATCAGGGCACGCTGACCGGCTTCAACAAGTTCACCATCGTGGCGCAGCGGCAGAAGCGTGAGGCAGCGCTGGCGGCTTACATCGCCTCGCATCCGGAAGCTTCCAGATACTCCACGGTGATGAGCCAGATGAGCGCCTTGCAGCAGCGCAACCTGGCCACGCAGCAGCGCGACACCGTCATGGCCTGGGTGTTTCGCAGCTCGCCCATGCTCTCTCAGGCCAGCGCCCTGTACCGCCTGTCGCTGGAGCGTCCGAAGGCAGACATAGAGCGGGAATCGGGCTACCAGCAGCGCGACTTTCCCCGGATCACCGAGGGAGTCGTCCGTGCCCAGAAGTCGCTGGAGGCGCAGAGCGATCGCGCCGGGCTGAAATACTTTTTGAACGAAGCCTCGAAACTGCCGGCGGATCAGCGCATCAAGGCGCTGGACGATGCAGTGAACGCAGCCAGTGGCATCGACCCCTTCCTCGACAAGCTGTACGCCAGCACCAAGGTCGGCGATCTCGACGCGCGGAAAGCGATGCAGAACGAAGCCACCGCACAGCTGCTGGCGCGCCACGATTCCATGATCGACTTCGCCGCCGCCCTCAGCCCGCTGCAGCTCGAGAACGAACGAAGGGAGAAGGAAATCGGAGGCGAGATGTCACGCGTCCGGCCGATGTACATGGATGCGCTCAAAGCCACCAATGGCGGCCGTCTCTATCCCGACGCCAACGGCACTCTGCGCATCACCTTCGGCAACGTGGCCGGATATGTTCCGCGCGACGGAGTGATGTACGTGCCCCAGACGACCATCAGTGGCATCACCCAGAAGAACACCGGCTCCGGCGAGTTTGACGCGCCGAAAGCGGAGCTGGAGGCCATCAAGGCCAATCGCACGGCCGGGTACGTCGACCGGCAGCTCGGCGAGGTCCCGGTGAACTTCCTGTCGACCGTTGACACCACGGGCGGCAACTCCGGCTCTCCCACCCTCAACGCGAAGGGCGAGCTCTGCGGCCTGCTTTTCGACGGCACCTACGAGTCCCTGGGATCGGACTTTGTGGTGGAACCCTCCATCACCCGCTCCATCCATGTCGATGCCGTTTACATGCTCTGGATGATGGACGCCGTCGACGGTGCCCACAATCTGCTCAAGGAAATGAACGTTCCGGTGCGATTCCCGAACACGCCGGCGCTGGGGATGAGCGGCGGCAGGTAACTCAGAGTCGCTGACGTCTGCCAGACCCCGGAGCGCACGCGCGCTCCGGGGTCTTTTATTTTTGGGCGCTCGACGGTTCGATTTTGGGTCGTGGCCGGAGTCTCCAGAACTTGAAGCCAGCCAGAATCGCGAAGAACAATCCCGTGAAA
>JBDSGC010000363.1:0-5708 GCA_039919215.1 Thermoanaerobaculia bacterium
ATCTCCACCATCAGCGACTCCACCTACACCTATTCGTCGATCGGACCTTCGTACAACTACGACTCGCGCGACAACCCGTTCGACACGACGCGCGGCATGCGCATCGCCCTCTCCACCAGTTTCGCCGGCGGACCGCTGGGAGGATCGATCCACTCCTTCCGCCCCACGTTCCAGCTGACGCGCTTTTTCAAGCTCTCCAAGCGGGCCGCGGTCAGCTTCAACACCGACCTCGGATACCTCAAGCCGCTGAACAAGGACTGCGCCATCACCCTGGACGAGGTCAACGAAACCAATACCAAGCTGTGCGTTCCCCGCGGCCAGCGCTTCTTTGTCGGCGGCGAGTACTCCGTACGTGGCTTCGAGTACGGCACGCTGGGACCGAGCGAAGTCTTCGGCGGTCAATCGCAGTACGCGGGCGGCTACAAGCAGGTCGTGCTGAACGGCGAATACATCTTCAAGATCAACGATCCCCTGCGCTTCGTGCTCTTTGGGGACGCCGGCTATGGATACGCTCTCAAGGACAAGGTGGACTTCAAGAAACTTCGCTACTCCACCGGCGCCGAGTTGCGGGTCTTCCTTCCGGTCTTCCAGTTTCCGATCCGGTTCATCTATGCCATCAACCCCAGCCCCAAGCCGGGTGACAAGTTCCAGAGTGTTCAGTTCACCATCGGGAATACCTATTGATCCGGTGGGGATTCCAAGATCCGGTCCATGCACCTAAAGGAGATTTCATGAAGAAGTTCCTCGTTACCATCGCGGTTGCCGCGCTGGCTGCTCCCATGTTCGCGCAAGCCCCGCAGCGCCTCGCTGTGGTGGACGTCAACAAAGTTCTGCTGAATTCGGGGCCCGGGAAAACTGCCTACGAGCGTCTGAAGAAGATGCAGGACGACCGCATCGCCCGCGCCCAGAAACTGGATGAAGAGATCCGCACCCTGGACAGCGACATCAACACCAAGAAGCTCTCCCTGAGCGAAGACAAGCTCACCGACATGGCCAAGCAGCTCTCCGACAAGAAGATCGCCATGCAGCGCTTCGCTCAGGACGCCGACCGCGAAATGGGTGAGGCTCGCGACAAGACGCTGGCCGAACTGGAGCAGCGCATCAAGCCGGTCATCGATTCCGTTGGCAAGGAAATGGGACTGGCCGTCATCTTCAACAAGTTTGAATCCGGACTGGTCTACGCCTCCGACGCCATCGATATCACCGACACGGTCACCAAGAAGTTCAATGAGATGACCTCAGCACCGGCACCAGCCGCTGCGCCCGCGGTTCCGAAGAAGAAATAGGCACCCTCTGCTCCGAAAAAAGCCTCCCCGCGCGGGAGGCTTTTTTCGTTCTGGCGATGTCTCGCACCGTCGCCCACCACCACTGGGCAACCCGCGCCGCCGGCCGTGCCGGCCCGGGAGCCTGCGCGGCAGAACGTCTTGGAGCGTAATCTTGGCGGAGCCTTGGGCAACCCGCGCCGCCGGCCGTGCCGGCCCGTTGCCTTACAATGCGCCCCCAATGGCCGCCGTTCCGATTCAGGAGGTTGCATCGTTCGTCGGCGGGCACTGGAACGGGCCCTCGGATCTGCAGATTGAAGGCGTAGCCCCTCTCTCCGACGCTAGCTCGCGGCAGCTGAGCTTCCTCTCCAATCCAAAGTATGCGGGGCTCCTGGAGACGACGCGAGCGGGAGCGATCCTGGTGTCCGCGGACCTGTCGGGCGATCCGCGCTTTCTGTCCGTCGAGAATCCGTACGCAGCGATGGCACGCGTCGTCAGCCGCTGGTTCGCCGCGCGCCCCATGCCGCAGGGGATTTCACCGCTGGCGTCCATCGCGGCCACCGCGCGAGTGGGAGCGAATGTCGCCGTGGGCCCGTTCACCACGATCGGCGAGAACGTCGTCCTGGGCGACGGCGTCTCGGTCTTTTCGAACGTGTCCATCGAAGACGGCTGCACCATCGGGGAAGGCTCCGTCCTCTATCCGCAGGTAGCCATCTACTACGGCACCATCATCGGCCGGCGCTGCATCGTCCACAGCGGCGCCGTCATCGGAGCGGATGGCTACGGCTTCGCCACCGAGGGGGGGCGGCATCACAAAATCCCCCAGGTCGGAATCGTGCGCATTGAGGACGACGTGGAGATTGGTGCCGGAACGACCATCGATCGGGCCGCTCTGGGAGAGACGGTGATCGGCGAAGGCACCAAGATCGACGATCAGGTCATGATCGGCCACAACGTCCGGGTGGGGAAGCATTGCCTGCTGGTGGCCCAGGTCGGGATCGCCGGCTCCACCGAGCTCGGCGACTCCGTGGTCGTGGCCGGACAATCAGGTTTCGCCGGGCACCTCAAAATCGGAAGCCGGGTGCAGGTCGCGGCAAAGAGCGCCGTCCTTCACGATGTGCCCGACGACACCAAAGTGATGGGCTCGCCCGCGATTCCCTTCCGCGATTTCGCCCGCCGCGAAGGATTGCTCAAACGGATGTTGAAACAAGAGAAAGAGGAACCAGGGGGAAACCAGAAACCAGAAACCAGAAATCAGAAGTGATTCCCCCGGCGCAAGGATCGCTTCTTGTTTCTGGTTTCTGCTTTCTGTTTCTGCTTCAATCCCACGCTCCACGAGGTCATTCATGCTGACGATCCAAGAGATCCTGAAGATACTGCCGCACCGCTACCCCATGCTTCTGGTCGATCGGATCCTGGAGCTTGAAGCGGGCAAGCGCGTGGTGGGACTCAAAAATGTTTCGGCGAACGAGCAGTTCTTTCAGGGCCATTTCCCGGGCGCTCCGGTCATGCCCGGCGTCCTCATCGTGGAAGCCATGGCCCAGTGCTGTGCGGTCCTCTTTCTCCATGAGCTCGAGGAGCGCGACGAAAAGCTGTTCCTTTTCGGGGGGATCGACAAGGCCAGGTTTCGGCGGCCGGTGGTTCCAGGAGACCAGCTGCGCCTGGAGTGCACGGTCCTGCAGAAACGCTCCAACACGGTGCGCATGAAGGGCGTGGCCACGGTGGAGGGGGCGGTGGTCGCGGAAGCGGAAATGCTCAGTGTGATGACCGAGAGGCCTCGCTGACATGCCGAAGATCCATCCCACCGCCGTCGTCAGCCCCGAGGCAGTGCTCGCCCCTGACGTGGAGGTCGACGCCTTCGCTTTGATCGGACCGCAAGTCACTGTCGGCGCCGGAACCACGATCGGGCCCTATACCCGGATCGAAGGACCGACGACCATCGGCGAGCGTAATCGCTTTCACGGGTATGCCGCGATCGGCAGTCCGCCCCAGGACCTCAAGTACAAGGGCGAGCGAACCGAGCTGGTCATCGGCAACCAGAACCTTTTCCGCGAGTTCGTCACCGTCAACCGCGGGACTGCCGGCGGTGGCGGCCGGACCACGATCGGATCGAACAACTTTTTCATGGCCTACTCGCATGTGGCGCATGACTGTCACGTCAGTGACGGCACCATCTTCGCGAACAACGCCACTCTGGCAGGGCATGTCGACGTGGGCGACTTCGCCACCATCGGCGCGTTCTCCGCGATCCATCAGTTCTGCCGTGTGGGCGATCATGCCTTCGTCGGCGGCGCGACCATCGCAACGCAGGACGTTCTGCCCTACGTGAAGACCGTGGGAAGCAGGCCGGCCGCGACCTACGGGATCAACAGCGTCGGTTTGGAGCGCAAGGGTTTTCAGAAAGAAACGATCGAGGCTCTGCAGCGGGCCTATCGCATTCTGGTCCGGTCCAAGCTCAAGCTCGAGGATGCGCTGCAGCGGATCGATACTGAGCTGGGCATGCACGCGGAAGCGCGCGAGCTGGTCGAGTTCGTCCGAAGCGCAAAACGGGGCGTGATCCGATGAACATGGCCGCTCGATGACCACCGGCCGAACCGCGATCGGCGTGGTGGGCGCCGGGTACCTGGGACGGCTTCACGCCCGCGTACTCACGGAAATGCCCGAAGTCGAGGTCATGGGATTCGTCGAGCCGGACGACACCGTCGCCGCTGAGGTCAGTGCCTCTCTGGGGCTGCGGCGATTCGCCTCGGTCTCGGAGCTCGCTCCGCACGTGCAGTGTGCGGTGGTGGCCACGCCGACCATCACCCATTCCGCAGTGGCCACCGAGTTGCTCGAGGCCGGCCGCGACGTGCTGGTGGAGAAACCGATCACCGATAAGGCGGACGACGCCGGCCGGCTGGTGGCACTGGCGGCGCGCGGCGAACGAATTCTGCAGGTCGGCCACGTCGAGCGCTACAACCCGGCCATCATCGCCGTCGCCCCACTTCTCCACGATGTGCGTTACGTCGAAGCGGAGCGTCTGGGCGTGTTCGTGGGTCGATCGCTCGATGTCGACGTCCTGCTCGACCTCATGATCCACGATCTGAACCTGGTGCTCTCGCTCCTTGGCCAGCGGGTCGTGGATGTCCGCGCCGTCGGAGTGCCGGTGCTCACCGACAAGGTCGACATCACCAACGTCCGCCTGGAGCTCGAAAACGGTGCGGTGGCCAACCTCACCGCCAGCCGCGTCTCGCAGGAGCGCGTGCGCAAGATCCGCTTTTTCAGCAGCGAGTCCTACGTCTCCGTGGATACCAAAGAGCAGGAAGTGAAAGGCTATCGGCTGGCCGGCCGCTCCATCCAGCCGCTGGAGATCCATGTGGAGAAGAAGGAGCCGCTGCGCGCGGAGCTGGAAGCCTTCATCGCCTGCGTCCAGAGCCGGCAGCAACCGCTGGTTTCAGGAGAAGATGGGCGGCAGGCCGTCGTGCTGGCCAACGAGGTGGCTGCGGCCATTGAGCGATCGATCTCCCGCTTCCGGGCCTGACCGATCGCCGGGAGAAATCATGACGGACGCGGTGGTCGGAATCATCGGCGGCTCAGGGCTCTACGAGATGCAGGGTCTGCGCGTGCTGTACGAGCGCAGCGTGGAGACTCCCTTCGGAGACCCCAGCGACCCCTATGTGATCGGGGAGGTCGACGGCATCCAGGTGGCGTTTCTTTCCCGTCACGGCCGAGGACATCGCCGGCTTCCCGGTGAGCTGAATTACCGGGCGAACATCTTCGGGTTCAAGGTCCTCGGCGTGCACACCATCCTCTCGGCCAGCGCGGTCGGCTCGATGAAAGAAGCGTACGCGCCAACCGACATCCTGTTCCCCGATCAGTTCATCGATCGCACCCGCCTGCGCGCCGATACATTCTTCGGCAACGGGATCGTCGGGCATATCACCTTTGCCGATCCTATCTGCGCCGCGGTCTCTTTTCTCATGAGCGCAGTGGCGCGAGAGGCTGGGGCGCGCGTTCATGAGGGCGGCACCTATGTCTGCATCGAGGGCCCGCAGTTCTCCACCCGCGCGGAATCGAAGCTGTACCGATCGTGGGGCGTCGACGTCATCGGCATGACCAACCTGCAGGAAGCCAAGCTGTCCCGGGAGGCGGAGATCTGTTACAGCCCCATGGCCCTCATCACCGACTACGACTGCTGGCACGAATCGGAGCAGGCGGTGAGCGTGGAGCAGATCATGGGATACCTGCGGGCCAATGCAGAGATGGCCCAGACCATCCTTCGCGCCGCGATTCCCGGTGTGGCGGCGCGAACGCGCGACTGCGGATGCCACAACGCCCTGCAGTACGCCATCGTCACCGATCCGTCGCAGATCCCGCCGAAGGTCAAGTCCGACCTCGCGCCGATCATCGGCCGGTATGTGAAGTAGAGACTCTTCCATCGAGAGTCCTTCTCCCCGCGCACGGGGA
>JBDSGC010000364.1:0-7571 GCA_039919215.1 Thermoanaerobaculia bacterium
CTCGGCTACCGGCCGGACCACGGCCAGGATGCGCGCTACCACCGCATCAAGGTTCGGCTGAAGGACGCGCGCGGTTACCAGCTCCAGTACCGGGATGGATACACCAGCCTGTCGACCGACGTGCAGCTCGTCCGGCTCCTGCTCACTCCTTTCTCCATGAGCCTGCAGCAGCCTTCTGCCATGGCGTTCTCCGTGAAGGCAGGCGACGCGCGACGGTCCGGCGACACCACCACCATCCCGTTGACCGCGCGAATCCCGGTCAAGAACCTCCAGTTCGTCCCGGCTGCCTCAGGCTTCGACGCCCAGGTGGACCTCTATGTCTCAATCTTCGACGCACGGGGGCGCAATGTGAGCCTGCAGCGGTACACCACCAGAGCGCACGCAGCGGACGACGCCGGTCAACAGGCCGGCGATCTGATCCACAACGCGACGGTGAAAGTGAAAAGCGGTCAGCCCTACACGGTGGTGGTGGCGGTGCGGGACAGCCTGACGGAAGCGTTCGCCATGAATTCGCAAACGCTGCAGTTCTGAGGGGTCGAGGACACTCAGGCTTTCGGAGCGCCGGCATTGCCCGCAGGACCTCACCCCAACAGCGCCGGCTGGAAGCCGGCGCTCCGTTCGCTCCGCTCAAAACCACCTAGTGCACGTTTCGCCCACTCATCGGCTCATCGCGCTGTTTTCCAGCTTCTAATGACACACCCGGCCCCGCCTCTCACGCTCGAGTTCCTTCTCCCCGCCGCAGCGGGAGGTGGCCGTAGGCCGGATGAGGGGTGGCTCACGAGCGCAGGAGAGACCCCTCACCCCCGCTTCGCGGAACTCGCGTGAAGATGTGTCATCGAGATCTCATCGGTCATCGCGCTGTTTCCCAGCCTCAAAATGCCAGTCGCTCGCGCGGAATAACCCGCTTGCGTTGTGCCGTTTACCGGTGTCCACGCCCGTTGACTGCCCAAACAGGCGTGTGCTACAAGCCGTGGTTCCATTTTTCGGAGGTCGTCGTGTACGCCATCATTCGGTCCGGTGGGAAGCAATATCGCGTTGCAGAAGGGGAAACGCTCTCGGTTGAGCGCGACATCCTGGGCACCGCCAACAAGGACAAGGTCACATTCAATGACGTGCTGATGGTCGGCGGCGATCAGCCGCAGCTCGGCGCGCCCCTGATCAGCGGTGCCTCGGTCGTCGCTACGGTCCTGCGCGAGTCGCGCGGCGACAAGATCATTGTCTTCAAAAAGAAACGTCGCAAGAACCATACGAAGCGGAAGCACGGCCATCGGCAGGATCTGGTCGAAGTCCGTATCGACAGCATCCTTCTCTAAGGGAGACTCCTCATGGCTCACAAAAAGGGACAGGGCTCATCGCGCAACGGTCGCGACTCGCAGCCCAAAATGCTCGGCGTGAAGCGCTTCTCCGGTGAATTCGTGACCGGCGGAACGATTCTGGTCCGCCAGCGCGGCACTCGTTTCTATCCCGGACTGAACGTCGGCATCGGCCGCGACCACACGCTCTTCGCCAACGTGGACGGCATCGTGGAGTTCCGGGACCGCGGGCAGCGCGGACGGTTCATCAGCATCACGCCGGCTCCGACCGCAGAGTGATTCGATCGGTCGCCAGGTCGTCGAACGCGCCGCTCTCGCGAGCGGCGTTTTCATTTCTGGCCGTTCTGCGTGACGCGGGCATCCTGCAGGCTGGTGCGAAGGGTTCACGGCTCCATCCGGACTCCTCCTTGCCCTCCACCCCCCGCAGTCTTACCTTGAACGTGGAACGCGGCTCGCAGCCTTCTCAAACCAATGTTTATTGATCAGGCAACCATCAAGGTGAAGGCAGGCGACGGCGGTCGCGGTTGCGTGGCCTTCCGTCGCGAGAAGTTCATCCCCAAGGGCGGACCGAGCGGCGGCGACGGTGGCGGCGGCGGGTCGGTGTACATCAGCGCGTCCCTCCGGCTCAACACCCTCTACCACCTCCGCTTTCAGCGCGAGTGGAATGCCGGCCGCGGAGAGCACGGAATGGGCTCGAACTGCTCCGGAACGAAGGGATCGGACGTCATCATCGAGCTGCCCATCGGCTCTGTGGTTCGCGACAAGTCGACTGGCGATGTGATTGCCGATCTCGCCGAGGACGGCCAGCGCGTGCTCATCGCCGGGGGCGGGCGCGGTGGGCAGGGCAATCAGCACTTTGCGACGGCCACCCGTCAGGCTCCGCGTTTCGCGCAACCGGGAGAGCCGGGCGAAGAGCGGGAGCTGTTCATCGAGCTCAAGCTGATCGCCGACATCGGCATCGTCGGTCTGCCCAACGCAGGCAAGTCGACCCTCATCTCCGTCATCAGCGCGGCACGTCCCAAGATTGCCGACTATCCCTTCACCACCCTGATCCCGAACCTCGGAGTGGTCAGCGCCGATGACGATCAGACCTTTGTGGTCGCCGACATCCCCGGCCTGATCGAAGGCGCTCACGAAGGGCATGGTCTGGGCGATCAGTTCCTCCGTCATGTCGAACGCTGCTCGGCGTTGCTGCACCTGGTCGATCTGTCATCCAACGAAACGCCCGATGTGGACGCCGAAGTGGTCGCCCGCGAGCTGGCCCTGTATTCCGGCAGCCTGGCCGAGAAGACCCGCATCGTCTGCGGCTCCAAGCTGGATTCCGCCGTCCCTGGCAACTCCGAGAAACTGCGCCGCTACGCCGAAAAGGCAGGGTTCGAGTACTACGAAATCTCTGCGGTCGTCGGCGATGGAATTCGCGAGCTGGTCCGCCGTCTGGCCAGAGTGGTCCGTGAAGGTAAGGAGGTAGCGCTGTCGGCTCCGGCATGAACATCGGAATCTGCGGCGGTACGTTCGATCCCTTCCACCGAGGTCACCTCGACCCGGTCCTCGCGGTGCGCGAAGCGATGGGCTGGGAGCGGGTGATGTACGTGCCCGCGTGGAAACAGCCATTCAAGCTCGAGCAGGGCAGCGCTTCCGGCTATCACCGCTTCGCCATGACCGCGATGAGCATTCGCAATCATGCATCCCTGTACATCACTCCCATCGAGCTGGAACGCGAGGCTGTGTCCTACGCGGTCGACACGCTCGAGGAATTGCATCAGCGTCATCCGGACGCTCGCTTCGACTGGATCATCGGCGACGACAACCTGGCCGACCTTCCGAAGTGGAAGAGTTTCGAACGGCTGTTCGAATTGACGCGGTTCGTGGTCCTGACGCGGGTCGGGCCGCCAGCGACGACGTCGCTGCGCAAGTGGATCGATGAGGGATCGATTGTCTTTGCCCGCAACGCAACGGTTCCTGTTTCCTCCACCCGGATCCGCGAGCTCCTGCGCGCGGGCCTGCCCATCGAGGGCTTGGTCGATCCACTGGTGTCGCGCTACATTCATCAATACGGGCTGTACAAAGAGGGTCCCCTGTGAACGATCCCATCCAACATCGAGTGCGGACTGCGGTCAGTGCGGCATTGGACAAGAAGGCCAGCGAGCTCGATGTTCTGGCCGTCTCCGCGGTGACCTCCATCGCCGACTACTTCATCATCTGCTCCGCGACCAACGAGCGGCAGACGCAGGCCATTGCCGACAACGTCATCGATGCGTTGCGTGCGGAAGACTCAGTCAAGCCGCGGTTGGTGGAAGGAACGACACCGGGACGCTGGATCCTGATCGATTTCGGCGACTTCATCGTGCACATCTTCACGGAAGACTGCCGCCGCTTTTACGGTCTGGAGCGGCTATGGGGCGACGCGCCGAACGTGACCGCCGAGTACACCGAAGAGGCCCGGCCGGAGCCGGCGCGGAATGTCCGTCGCAAAAAAACGTCGTGAACCGCGGCTGAACGACTTCCTCCGCACGAAGAGCCGTTCGATGCGGGAGCTCCTGCTGACCGCCGAGCGCGTCCTCGATCATGACGTGAATCTGCTCCTTCTGGGCGAGTCGGGATCGGGGAAAGACTATCTGGCCGAGGCCATCCATGCCTCCGGCAAGCGCCGGACGCTTCCGATGATCCGGATTGATTGCGCCAGCATTCCGGCGGACCTGTTCGAAAGCGAGCTGTTCGGATACGAGAAGGGCACCTTCACCGATGCCCAGACGCGCAAGCTGGGCAAGCTGGAGCTGGCCGGTGGCGGCAGCGTCTACTTCGACGACATCTCCGCGCTGGCGTCCCCTCTCCAGGCAAAGCTGCTCCGGGCCATCCAGGAGAAGCGATTTCAGCGTCTCGGTGGACACCAGACGGTGGCGTTCGACGCCCGAGTCATGACGTCGTCGAGCGTCGAACCGGAGGCCCTGCTGGCCGGCGGGGGACTGCGTCGCGACCTCTTTTATCGCATCAACGTCGTGACCCTGACCATCCCTCCGCTCCGCGAAAGGCCGGAGGATATCCAGGCATTGGCGATCCGATTTCTCAATCGAAGGAAGAAGGGCATCGACGCCGCGGCGATGAGGATGCTGGTGGATCATTCGTGGCCGGGCAACGTTCGCGAGCTGCGCAACGCGATCGAGAGGGCTGTGGTCCTCGAACCTGCCGAAATCATCACGCCCGCTTCGCTTTCCCCGCTCACCAGCGATCTGGTGGAGGCAGCATCGCGAAGCCAGTGGACCCTTGGTCAGCTGGAGGAACGCTACATCCGGGAAGTGCTCCAGAAGACCCGGTCCAACTACTCGCGGGCTGCGGAGATCCTCGGCATCAACCGCAAGACGCTCCTGGAGAAACGACGGAGATACGGCATTGAGTTGTGATCGGGCCGGGCGGTCTCAGGAATGAAGATCCGGCTCCTGTGGATGCGTTCCGCTGCCGATGCGGAGCTCGTGGCCGTCGCCGAGCGCTACCTCAATCGCATCAAGCATTTCCTTCCCGTGGAGATCATCGAAGTGTCTCTCCCGCGCGGTAGACAAAATGAGAAGGATCTGGCTATGATGCGCGCCCGTGATTCGGAGGCTCTCCTGGCCGCAATCCCGGATCAGGGCTACACCGTTGTTCTCGATGAGCGAGGTCGTTCGGTTGATTCTTTGAAGTTTGCGAAGTGGCTGGAGCGGTGGACCGTCGATCAGCCGCACGGGGTGACCTTCGTTGCTGGTGGCGACGCCGGGCTCGACGACGTGATCCGCAAGCGCGCGGATCAGGTCCTCAGTCTTTCGGCGATGACACTCCCGCATCAGCTCGCCAGGGTCGTGCTGCTGGAACAGATTTACCGAGGCTGTACGTTGATGCGGAACATTACCTACCACAAGTAAGGAGATCCGGGCTCGAACATGGCCAAGACCAAGACGAAAGCCAGCCAGCACCAGCAGTACATCGACCTGTTGCGCATAAAGCAGACCCAGCTCATGGACACCTATGAGCGCGACAAGGCCACATCCGCGCAGCCGGATGACGGAATCCAGGATCTCGCCGACAAAGCTGCCAGCGCCTACTCCAAAGAGCTGACCCTTTCACTCTCCGACGGGGAGCGGGGCGTCCTTCTGCTGATCGACGAAGCGTTCGCGAGAATCAAAGACGAGAAGTACGGCATCTGCACGAACTGCGGCAGCCAGATCGGTGAGAAGCGTCTGCAGGCCGTGCCCTGGACGCCCTTCTGCATCGATTGCCAGGAACTCCAGGAAAAAGGGATGCTCAACTGATTTTTACGAAACACGATGTTGTCGACGGGGAGCGCTCGCTCCCCGTTTTCATTTTCGCAGCCGACACGGTTCCTGAGACGGTCTGATCATGCCGAAGCCTTTGAACGCAGTGCTGACAGGAATCGCGGAGAAGCGCATTCCGGGAGCATTGCTGGTCGGCGGCTCGAGCGAGTTTCTGGCGGAGAAGGCGTTTCGCGATCTGCGCGAGGCCATTGCCGGAGCGGTCCCGGGGTTGGCCGTGGAGACGTTCGAGCCGGGAACTGAGCTGGCCTCGATCCTCGACTCCTACCGCACCATGTCGCTGTTCGGTGCGCCGCGGCTGCTGGTCATTCCGGAGGTCAACGCCTTCGTGTCGGCGAAGGAGATTGCCTCACTCCTCGACAAGGCACTCACCGGCTGGAAGACCGCCAAGACCGATCGGAAGCGCTCCTCCGGCGCCGCGAAACTTCTGCACGTCCTCGGGCTGGCCGGTGCCGACCTGGAAATGAACGACCGCGCCATCGCCATCGCTCTGGGGACCTCTCTGGACGGACCGCTGGCGGACATGCTCGCGTTCTGCCGCTCCACCGGCAAGAAGGCCAGCCGCGGCGAGGATGATGCCGCGATGCTGATGGAGGCGATCGCCCGCGGCGGAGCTCCGAAGACATTTCTGCTGATGCGCACCGGAGAGATTCCGGCGGACTCGGCGACGGTGGACCTCATCGACCGGCATGGCGCGGTGATCGTCTGCGATCTGAGCCGTGAAGCATTCACCGAGGCGCTCGACCACGCAGTGAAAGAGATGGCCGAGGAGGCGGGGGTGACGGTCGAGCCGCGCGCGATGAGCGTTCTCCGGCAGCGTCTGGGGATCGATCGGATCCTCGGCGACAAGTTCAATCGCGACGTCCCCGATCTGCGCCCGGCGCTCTCGGAGATGGAGCGGCTGATCACCCTGGCAGGATCGGGAAAGAAAGTGACGCCCGACATGGTGGCGCGCGAAGTGGCCACCGTGGAAGGCGGCGCGCGGTACGAATTCGGGTCACTATTCACGGAAGGAAAGATCCTGGAGAGCATCGCCAAGCTGCGCGACCTGGTGGCGCAGGGTCGGCGCGA
The DNA here is from genome assembly GCA_039919215.1 of Thermoanaerobaculia bacterium. Taxonomy (GTDB): domain Bacteria; phylum Acidobacteriota; class Thermoanaerobaculia; order Gp7-AA8; family Gp7-AA8; genus JBDSGC01. The sequence continues at coordinate 6,686 of JBDSGC010000364.1, forward strand.
GGATCCGAAAACAGCCCTCGAGTTCCACTACGGCAAGTTTCTCTTTCCGCTGGCGGATGAGGTCCGGCAGATGATCGGCATCCTCGCCTTCGCCCGGGTGCATCGAATCGACCTCCGCGCATCGATCACCTACAACCGATTCAAGGACACCGTGGCCGACCGGCTGGGCGATTTCCTCAAAGCGCAGGGACTGGTCCGGCAGAAACCGCATCCCTTTCCGCTGCACAAGAAGTGGGAGGCGGCCCGCGGCCGTACCGATCGCGAGTTGTTTGCGGCACTCGCTGCGATCGCCGACCTGGAGATCAAGCGCAAGTCGGGAGGACTGCCGGTAGACGTGGGCATGGAGAGCTTTCTGCTGGCGTCGATCCGCTAGGCCGGCACGGCCGGCGGCGCTGGTTGCCCAAGGCTCCGCCAGGATCACGCTCCAAGAACGCCTTGAGTCCGCCGGCGCAAGCCGGCAACAGGTCCGTAGACCCCGGCTTCAGCCGGGGACGGTCGTGCCGCTGACCCTTCGCGAGCCCGCTTCAGCGGGCGACAGATCGGGAGTTCGCATGGCAACGCGGATACGGCGCATTCAGTGTCAACAAGTCCCACGTCAGCAGGGTTGCCGCATACATCGAGGGGTAGAAGAAGCGTCACCAGAAGCGGTCGTTTCTCGATGAGTTTCAGGAGCTTCTGCGGCGGCACGGCGTTGCGACCTGATGTTCGGACCTGTCGCCCGCTGAAGCGGGCTCACGTGATATGGGGATCTCGGCTTCCCCCGGCTGAAGCCGGGGGCTACGGGGCTCGCGCCGGCTTCTGCCGGCGCCGGACTCCGAGGCCTTCCATTCTTCGTTACACTCCGATCCCCATGTCCATGATGCAGGTCGACCGCCGCGCGTGGCAT
>JBDSGC010000365.1:0-4009 GCA_039919215.1 Thermoanaerobaculia bacterium
CGAGGTGGTCTTCGGCAACAACATGACCACGCTGACGTTTCACCTTGCTCGGGCCCTCGGGCGAACGTGGCAGCCCGGCGATGAAGTCGTCCTCACCGAGCTCGATCATCACGCCAACATCGCTCCCTGGCGCGCGCTGGAAATCGATCGCGGCATCGTGGTGCGCACCGCCAGAATGATCCCCGAGACCGGTCAACTCGACTACGAGCATCTCCAGTCACTCCTGGGGCCGAAGACGAGACTCCTGGCGGCCGGTGGTGCTTCGAACGCGCTGGGAACGATCAGCGATCGGTCCCGCCTGGCCGCCGCGGCGCGCAGCGTGGGGGCACTCTTCTTTCTCGATGCCGTGCATCTCGCGCCTCACGAACTGCTCGACGTGCGCGCCATCGGTTGCGATTTTCTGGCGTGCTCTTCTTACAAATTCTACGGCCCTCATGCCGGCATTCTGTTCGCTCGCAAGGAACTGCTGCAGATGCTGCCCTTTCCCAAACTCGATCCCTCGCCGGACGAAGCGCCCGATCGCGCGGAGACCGGAACGCAGAATCACGAAGGCATCGCCGGGATCGGCGCCACCATCGAATTTCTCGCTTCGCTGGGAGGCCACCAGGGTGGGCGCCGGGAGCGTCTGCGTCGGGCATTCGACCAGTTTCATCAGCAGGGGACCAGGCAGGTCAGAATGTTGTGGGAGGGCTTGTCCTCGATCGAGGGAGTGCGGATGTTCGGGCCTGATCCTTCGCAGCCTCGCACGCCGACGGTGTCCTTCACGTTGCAGGGAATGACCGCCGAGGAAGTGTGCCGGGCGCTGGTCACGCGCGGACTCTTCGTCAGTCACGGCGACTTCTACGCGCAGACGGTGATCGAACGGTTGCAGGTGGAGGCGCTGGTGCGGGTCGGCTGCGCCTGTTACACCAGTGACGACGAGGTGACGCGGCTGGTCGAAGCGGTACGTCGGCTCGCCGCGAGGTAAGCAGGACACCGTGCGGGCGGGATCTGGAGGGCCAGCAGCGTTTTCAGTACGCCGACCTGGAAAGCACAGCGCGTCGAACCGTCGGAGATCAGGAAGCCGATTTTCCTCATGGTTCCCAGCAGGGGTGTTGGGGACAGTCGGGAAGTATCGTCGACTCTCTCAGATAGGGAGGCCGGCGCTCCGTCGGATCTCCACAAGCGTGGGGACAGCCCGCTTGGGCGCGCCGCATGCAGTCGTTTCCGGTGCTGTCCGCGTGGGGTCAATCGCACCAGGTTCTGCGCGGCCGCCGCTGATGCGGTACAGTTCGCGGCGCGCACGTGCCTGAGCCTGGCCCGGAGCTGCAAGAAAGTAAAGGAGAGACATGGCTTCGAAGGTTTTTGTCGGAAATCTCGATTTCAACACTACGCGTGAAGATCTCGAGGCACTCATGTCGCAGGCCGGTCAGGTGAAAGATGTTTACCTGCCCACCGATCGGGAAACGCGTCGCCCTCGAGGATTCGCATTCGTGGAGTACTCGAGCGATGAAGAGGCAGCGGCCGCGATCGAGAAGTTCAACGGACACGACCTGGGCGGTCGGCAACTGCGTGTCAACGCAGCAGAAGATCGTCCGCGTCGCTCCCCATCGGCGGGCGGAGCCCCCGGTGGTGGTGGCTACGGCGGTGGCGGCGGCGGATTCAACCCCGGTGCCGGTGGTGGTGGCGGCTACGGCGGCGGCTATGGCGGGGGCGGAGACTACGGCGGTGGTGGTGGAGGATATGGCGGCGGCGGTGGCGGTGGCCGCGGCGGTGGACCTCCCGGCGGCGCCGGTGGCAAGGCCAAAGGCAGCCGTCGCAACATCCGCGGCAAGAAGCGCAGCCTCTAACGCAGGGCAAACAGCGAGAAAATCAATTCTGTGGCGACCGGGTCTTCTGATCCGGCCGCCACATTTCGTTTAGGCGGAGCGGAAATGGTGAGCAGACCCCAACTCTCGATCGGCACTGCCTCAGAGCCTGTGAAGAAATCCCCAAGCAATCCAAGGCGGCCCAGTGAACGCGCTGAGGCGAAAATCGTGGCGGACGCTTTGCGAAGCAACGCCGCCGGCCGTGCCGGCTCAGTTGTGAACGCCGGGCGCTTCCCGTCCTGTCTTCTCCACGTACTCCAGGTACGTCCCGCCGTACGTGAGAGGCCGGTCGTGCTCGTCGCCTGCGAGCTCCAGCACGCGGCTTCCCAGACCTCGGAGGAACGCGCGGTCGTGCGAGACGAAGAGCATGGTTCCCTCGAACTGCCCGAGGGCCTCGACCAGCATCTCTTTGGTGGCCAGATCGAGATGGTTGGTGGGCTCGTCCAGCACCAGGAAGTTCGGGGGGTCGAGCAGCATGCGGGCCATGACCAGCCGCGACTTCTCACCGCCTGAGAGTGAGCGGATCCTTTTGTCGACGTCGTCGCCGGAAAACTGAAAGGCGCCCAGCAGACTGCGGAGAACGCCGATCCCTTCCAGCGGAAAATCCTTCTGGATCTGCTCCCACACGGTCAGCTCAGGATCGAGAAGATCGAGCGACTGCTGGGCGAAGTAACCCATCTTCAGGCTGGCACCCAGCCTGACCGACCCGGCGTCGGGGACGAGATCTCCAGCCACCATCTTCAGCAGCGTCGATTTTCCTGCGCCGTTTTTTCCCATCACGCACCAGCGCTCTCCGCGACGCACGTGAAAATCGAAATGATCGTAGATGCTGCGTTGGCCAAACTTCTTGGTCACGCCTTTGAGCAGGAGCACGTCGTCGCCGGATCGCTGCGGGGAACGGAAGTCGAACTTCATGACCCTCCGTTTCTTCGGCGGCTCCACCCGCTCGATCTTGTCCAGCGCCTTGACCCGGCTCTGCACCTGCGCCGCTTTGGCAGCGTGTGCGGAGAAGCGGTCGATGAAGCGCTGCTCCTTGGCCAGCTTGGCCTGCTGTCGGGCGTAGGCCGCTTCCTGATTCAGTTCGCGGATCTCCCGCTCCTTCACGTAGAAATCGTAGTTGCCGGCGAAGGTGACGATGTCGCCGTCGTCGATTTCCAGGATCTTGGTGACGATGCGGTTCATGAAGTCGCGATCGTGCGACGTCATCAGGATGGTTGCCGGAACGCTTTTGAGGAAGCTCTCCAGCCAGACGATCGATTCGATGTCCAGATGGTTGGTCGGCTCGTCGAGCAGCAGCACATCGAAGTTTCCAAGGAGAATCTTGGCCATGGAGACGCGCATCTTCCAGCCGCCGGAGAGGGCGCCGACGTCGCCGTCGATCTGGGGATCCTCGAAACCCAGGCCATGCAGGACCTCCCGGGCCTTCGCTTCGATCTCGTACCCGCCGAGGTGCTGATACTCCTCCTGGACGTGTCCGAAGCGCTCCAGGATGGTGTCCATCTCCTCGCCGCGGGAGGGATCGGACATGGCGTGCTCGAGCTCCAGCAGCTCGTGATGGAGATCGCCGACCCGGCCGCTGCCGGCGATGGCCTCGTCCAGGACCGGCCGCCCGGCCATCTCGTCGACCTCCTGACGGAAGTAGCCCACGGCGAGTTTGCGAGGCACGGTGACCACGCCTTCATCGGACGACTCCTCGCCGATGATCATGCGAAAGAGCGTCGACTTGCCGGCGCCGTTCGGACCGACCAGTCCGACCTTCTCGCCGGGATTGAGCTGGAAGGAGGCGTCGATGAACAGAACCTGACGCCCGTACTGCTTGCTGACACTGGCAAAGGAAATCATGCGGCGGCGGTAACGCCCCCAACCGCGGATGTCTTCCGTGGGGTGCGAAGGAATGATCGATCGAGCGGGGAGAGAGGTGGGAAGCGAAGGTCCGGGAAGCGGAACGCGGCGTCCGGAAGAGGAGCGACAGTCAGTGATCTTCGAGGTCGCCGCACCCGTCGAGCGTCCTCCGCCCCGCCGCTTCTCGTGACACAGCCCCAAAGCCGCCACCGCCAATGTCGAGAGTCCTTCTCCCCGCCGCAGCGGGGAGAAGGTGGCCGTAGGCCGGATGAGGGGTCAATCCTTTTCAGCAAAACCCCCTCACCCCCGCTTCGCGGCAC
>JBDSGC010000366.1:0-4559 GCA_039919215.1 Thermoanaerobaculia bacterium
GGCGCCTCCATCGGATCGAGCGGGGCGGGCGAGCAGATCATCGCTCCCGGGTCGCCACAGATTCACTGCGAAAAAGAGATGGGCCTCGTCGCTGACATCTTCACGCACGAGCGGCTGTCGCGGCTGCCGGGAGACCTGGCCATCGGACACGTGCGCTACTCCACGGCAGGCGGATCGATGTTGTGCAACGCCCAGCCGCTGGTGGCGTCGACCAGCAAGGGACCCCTTGCCCTCGCGCACAACGGGAACCTGGTCAATGGAGCCGAACTGCGGCGCCGGCTGGAAGCGGACGGCGCCATTTTCAACACCATGTCCGACACCGAGGTCATCGTGCATCTGATCGCCCGGTCGAAGGAAAAGGATCTGGAGCGGGCATTGGTCGACGCGCTTTCCCAGGTGGAGGGGGCGTATTCGATCGCCTTGATGGCTCCCGGGCGAATCTATGCGGCGCGCGATCCCTACGGGTTCCGTCCGCTGGTCGTCGGAAAGCTGGAAGAGGCGTGGATGGTCTCGTCGGAGACCTGCGCCTTCGATCTGATCGGGGCGGAAACGGTCCGGGAGGTCCGGGCCGGCGAGGTGGTAGTGCTCGAATGCGGCGACCGTTCAGCCAGTCTGCGCGTGGTGCACCAGTTTCCCTCCGAGCGGGAGGCCCGCTGCATTTTCGAGCATGTGTACTTCGCCCGGCCGGACTCGGTGATCTTCGGTAACAACGTGGCCCAGGCCCGGAAGCGCTTCGGGGCGCAGCTGGCCATGGAGCATCCGGTAGAAGCGGACGTGGTCATGCCGGTACCTGACTCTGGCGTTTTTGCCGCGCTCGGATATGCGCAGCAGTCGGGACTTCCGTTCGAGTTCGGGCTGGTGCGCAATCACTACGTCGGCCGCACCTTCATCGAGCCACGGCAATCCATTCGTAATTTCGGCGTGAAGGTGAAGCTGAATCCGGTGCGCGAGATCGTGCAGGGGAAGCGCATCGTCCTGGTCGACGACTCCATCGTCCGGGGAACGACGTCGAAGAAGATCGTGCGGATGCTGAAAGACTTCGGCGCGCGGGAAGTGCATGTGAGGATCTCCTCTCCGCCCACCACCGGCCCCTGCTACTACGGGATCGACACGCCGCAGCGTCGCGAGCTGATTGCCAGCTCCCAGTCCGTGGAAGACATCCGCATCTTCATCGAGGCAGACTCCCTCGGCTACCTGTCGGAGGAGCGCATGCTCGAGGCGGTCCGCAACGGCGACGAGCCGAAGAATCTCTATTGCACCGCCTGTTTCAGCGGCCGCTATCCCATCGTCCGCAACGAAGTGGAAGCCGCCGCAGCGGCGGTCTGACTCAGACGTGCAGACGAGGCGCGCCAGCCTGATGGAGGTCGGCCGGCCCTTCCAGCAGCGCAGGGATCGCTTCCGCCGCAACAGGCCGGCTGAAGAAGTAGCCCTGTGCCGCGTCACAGTGGTGCCGCCGGAGGAACGTGAGCTGCTCGACCGTCTCCACGCCTTCGGCGACCACTCGCAGCTTCAGGCTGCGGGCGATGGCGATGACCGCGGAGACGATGGCCGCATCCCCTTCGCTGGTATCGAGGTCGCGAACGAAGACGCGATCCACCTTGACGCAGGTGAGTGGGAACTGCTTGAGGTAGAGAAGCGAGGAGTAGCCGGTGCCGAAGTCATCGATGGAGATGTTCACACCGATGTTGCGGAGCGTGCGCATGACCTCTACCGAGGCCTCGGCGTTCTTCATGGCCGCGGTCTCCGTGATCTCCAGCTCCAGGGAGGTTGGATCGAGTCCGGTGGACAGGAGCGTGTTGCGCACGACGTCGGCGAGATCTTTCTGTTGAAACTGCCGGGCGGAGAGGTTGACCGCGACGTGCGGGAGAGCCAGCCCCGCCTTGCGCCAGGCCATCATCTGTGCGCAAGCGGTGCGCAGGACCCAGGCTCCCAGTGGAATGATCAGCCGGCTCTCCTCGGCCAGAGGAATGAACGAGGCCGGATGGATCAGCCCGCGCTGCGGATCGTTCCAGCGCACCAGCGCCTCCACGCCGACCATGGCGCCCGTGGTCAGGCTGATCTGCGGCTGGTAGTGCAGGATCAGCTGATTCTCGGCGATGGCGCGTTTCAATTGCGATTCCAGCGAGAACCGTTCTGAAGCGCGACGCTTCATGTCTTCGGTGCAGAGCTGATAGGTCCCCCGCCCGGCGTCCTTGGCCCGATACATCGCGCTGTCGGCATTGCGAATCAAGGTCTCCGGATCGTTTCCGTCGACCGGAGAGATGGCGATCCCGATGCTTGCGGTGACCTCGACCGAGATGCCGGCAATCACCAGCGGAGCCTCGACCGCGTCGATGATCTTCTCGGCGACCCGAAGCGCATCTTCAGGGTGGCGCAGTTCGGCCAGGCAGATGGTGAACTCGTCTCCGCCGACCCGGGCCACGGTGTCATCTTCACGAACGCAGGTCCGCAACCGGTCGGCCATGGTCAGCAGCAACTCGTCTCCCGACCCGTGGCCCATGGTGTCGTTGATCTTCTTGAAATGATCGAGGTCGACGAACATCACGGCGACGGTCTTTCCGAAACGGCGGGCCCGGGTCAGGTTCTGGGTCAGCCGGTCGGTGAACAGTCTCCGATTGGGTAGCTGGGTCAGGACATCGTGGTAGGCGTGGAACTCGATCTGGGCCTCGGCGCGCTTCCGATCGCTGATGTCCAGAACCGTGCTGTGGATGCGGTCCTCGGCCAGCGTGAGGTTCTGCAGGACCCACAGCGAGCTGCCGTCCATGCGCCGGAATTCGAGCTCCACTCCTTTCAGGGTTCGCGCATCGCGCAACAGGTCGGTCAGCTCTTCGCGTTCGACCGGACGGGCGTGCAGATGAGTGAGGTCCACGCCGATCATCGCCTCGCGGTTCGATCGCAGCATCGACGCGAACGTGGAGTTGCAGTCGAGAATCCGCCCCTGCAGATCGGTCAGACAGACGCCTGCGGCATTCTGCTCGAACAGCAGTCGATAGCGATGCTCAGACTCCCGCAACGCTGCCTCGGATGCGAAGCGCGAGGTCACGTCGCGGAAGCTCCACACCCGGACGTTGGCCATGTCCTGAATCTTCCTGCCCGTTGAGTAGCGCTCGAATCGTCGGCCGTCCCGGAGCTCCAGCAGGTCGAAGCTTTCCGCCTCCGCCTGATGAGAAAGGCTCTCCACCGTCAGGACGAATTGCTCCGGCTCGCACAATCGCTCGATCATGAAACCGACTGCCGCTTGCGCGTCAGCACCGCTGATGAGCTCCAGCGGCATCTGCCACATGTCCACGAAGCGCTCGTTGTAAGAGAGGATCCGCCCGTCGTCTCCGGTCACCAGGATGCCGTCGGCGGTCGACTCCAGGGTGGATTGCAGAAGCGTGACCGCCTTGAGGATCGCCCTCTCCGAGTGTTTCTTCTCCCGCATGTCCCGGCCGATGATGACCACTCCAGCGGCTTCCCCGTGGTGCACGATCGCGCTGATGGACACCATCACATCGATGCGACTGCCGTCGCGGGCGACGAACATACCCTCCCGGCTTGCACTGCCAGGCTCGAGCAGCGCCTGGGGCAGGGACCAGCCTTCCGGTTCCAGCAGCGACTCGACCGGTTGCCGGACCAGCCCGCCGGCTTCGTACCCCAGCAGAGACTCGGCGGCCCGGTTGGCGAACTGGATCCTTCCGGTTGCATCGCACACCAGCAGGGCTTCCGCCATCGTGCCGATGATTTCCTGCGCTGCGATCGAAGGGGTGATGGCCAGCAGGTCGTAGCGCCTCAGCGCGGCGGCCACGATGACCACAAATCCCAGAAGGGCCAGGTAGCCGAACGGGTAGATCGAGATACCGAACTTCGGGAGGTAATCCACGCAGCCGAGGTAGGCCACGGCGAATGCGGCGATGAGGACGCGGATGCGCTTGCGTTCCATCCCCCGCGATGCCGGGAACGCGCGCACGAACTCCACGAGCGCCGCGATCAGGTATCCGAAAAAGAAAATCAGGAAGGGCACGCTGACGGACGGGGTGTACCGGGGGTAGAAGCCCCACCAGTAGCGCTGCACTCCGTAGACGAGCATCCCGGTGCTGGTGCCAAGAAAACAGAAGCACAGGCCGAGCAGCCATCCCGCGCCGGTGGCGATCCGTCGCCGCGGTCCGATCTGCAGCATCTCTACGGCGAACTGGTAGATGGCCGGCGCCAGGAAGGGCACACCGAAGTAGGCCGCGCGCGCCCACGCCAGCGCCGTCGCCGGATCGAGCGCGCAATACATGAAGGTGAACGCGAACAGCCAGATCGACGCAGCCGCCGTCATGGAGAAAAACGCTCCGGCCACCCGCGAGAGCCTCTCCATCACAACGCGGACGCCAAAGCCCAGCATCAACAGAGTTGTCAATGCCGTGGGCAACGCGTACGCCGACCAGGCGTAGGCTGAATGCGGGACGATGATCAGGGACTCCTTCTCTCTCTCGGGGAAAGATATTGTGAGTCAGTTCCGGGTCGATTGTCGAGCCAAACAGCGGTTTTAATCCAATCGGGCAACCAGGCGAAAATCGGCGTTTTGCGTGATC
>JBDSGC010000367.1:0-8538 GCA_039919215.1 Thermoanaerobaculia bacterium
CGGAACCGCGACTCCAGCCCGTTGAAACGAACGCTCTTCCGGGCCAGGCGGACCGAGATGTCCTGCGCTTCCACGGTGCAGATCGTGGCCCCGGGAGCGCGCCAGGCCACCGTCAAAGCGACCGAGCCGATGCCGGACCCCAGGTCCGCGGCGCGATCGATGCGGGGCGCCCATTGCGTTCCGTACCAGCCGGTGAGCACGTCGTCAGTGGAGAAACGATGGCCACCTTGATATTGAAAGATCCGGTAGAAGCCGGCGATGAAGTCGAGCGTCTCGCCCTCTTCGACAGGTTCCCCGGCCGGGACGTTTGGCCCCGGCCGTCGCCAGCCTCGATAGGTTGTTTCCGCGTCGTCTGGCATCGATGGGCATTCTCCCGCGTTCCGTCATCGTGACATGGGACGCGGCGCCGGGGCGTAGCGATTTGATGGAGAGAAACGGGAGCCCCGTGATGCTTCCGACGATCGATGAGCTCGTCGACCTCATGGCGTCGACGCCCTCGTACGCTTCCTCGAAGAAACGGGAAGCCTCCTCGTTTGGGACGGATCTCAGCCGGCGCAGCCGGCGAGAGACCGTAGCCCCCGGCTTCAGCCCATACGCACTAACTTACGCCTCCGGTGACGAAGGCGGCAGCGGTTCGTTGCAGTGGACGCGATCGCGGAGAGTGAGTGATGAAACGAAGACGTGAAGCGCGTTTTCGCCGGATGTGCCTCAGGGTGATGAGCGGACGAACGGCGGCAACGACGACGTCAACAAGGAGCCGCGTCAGACGCCATCGGTGACGGGGCCGCGATGGGGTACCCCCAGGGGGAAAAAGAGCCGGCTTTTTCGATGAGATCGTCGATCAGAAGAGCGACCAGGAGCTTGGCCATCACGTAGACATTGAGCAGAGCGCCAGCCCGTGTCGGAAGCGTCCCGAGATGCAGAACTGACTTGAGCGTTTTGAACTTCATTTCGATCTGCCAGCGCAGCCTGTAAAGCTGGAGCACACTCTCGGCTGAGATTTCCTCCGGCAAGTTCGCGATCACGAAGACGTACCCAGCAGCCTCCATGGTTCGCAGATCGATGGTTGGGTTGCCGTGGCGACGCGCATCGGCAGTGATCTTCTGTCTGGTCGATTGCGCCGCTGGTTCACTCTTCCGGATTCCAACCAGACGTGCGGGAATGGCCTGTCCTTCCGGGCTGCGGAACTGAACGTTGAACGATTCAGCCTGCGCCTCGGGCAAGCTGCCAAGAGCCTCCAGAAGATCGAACGACTCACCTTGGAGCGTCTCCAAAGGCAGGTTCGACCATGGCAGTCGCACCAGGAAGTAAGCTCCTTGTGCGGCAACGTGCGCAAGCCCCTTTCGCGTCGCGTAAGCTCGATCGGCGATCGCGATCTCTCCGGGCGTGAACTGGAATCGATCCAGTCGTTCGCCACCGCGCCAGTCTGTCAGCTCCAACGCGTGAGCCCGATTGCTCCGCAGGTCCAAGCTCAGATGCAGCCGGCGGTCGGTCCCTTTGCTTCCTCGACCACTCAAGCATGTCGCGTCGAGCAATCGGATCGGGTATGCGCTCACCGGCCCACTCTGACCCTTGATCAGGAGTTCGCCCAACAGCGCACTCAACCAACCCTCGGCTCGTCGAAACCGTCCCAACAGCGCCACGTCGCTCACGTCCGCCAGATCCGCCTCCGACGCAAGCGCTGCGGTCTCCATCAGCGACCGCTCTCCCACTGCCCACAGCATCAGAAGCCGCAGCAGATCGGAAGGCTTCTCAATCTTCCTTCGCCTCGTGAACGCACCCGTCTCATACGCCAGTTGCTCCACCCGTCGTTCTCCGCCCAGAAACCTCAACAGGTACTCCCACTGAAACTGAACCCACTCGCTCTCATCCACACGTTGGCTCATGCACTTAGGATAAACCCCTCTAAGTTAGCGCGTATGCGGCAGAGCCGGGGGCTGGTCTGTCAGTCGCGCCTTCGCGCGCATCCACATTTGTCAGCCCCTGCTAGCGGACCGTTGTGAACAAACCCTGAGTTATGTCCGCCGGCTTCCCAGCCGGCGGGCTCGCGCGCGCCGCCGAATTTGCGTTCCCGCCGTCGGATCATGATCTTCACGCAGTCTCCACCAGCGACTCCCCAAGGTAGACTCTGCACGCTGATGATGTCGCGATCGCCGCGCCAGTTGCTCGCCGCCCTCTGCCTGATCGCTCTGGTCGTGCTGCGGGCAGAGCCGCGGCTGATGCGTCTTCCCTTCGGTGGCCGGGAGAAACTGACCCGCGGCTTCGCCGGGTACGCGGACCGGACGTGGCCAGAATATCCACGCTTTCTCCAAGGGGTGATGACCCACACCACGCCGGGCGATCGGGTGGCCATCGTGGTGCCCGCGATGCGGTGGGACGGTGGCTACTCGTACGCCTACTATCGGGCCAGCTACTTTCTGCCGGGGCGGATCGTGCTGCCGCTGGTGGATTCTCAGGACCGCATGCATCCGGAGAATTTTCAGGCCGCGACGTGCGTGGCTGCCTGGCGCAGCAACTTCCCTCAGGCCAGGAGTCGTGTTGCCTGGAGCGGTGAGGGCGGCGTGCTGCTGAGGCGTTGATGGCCGGGACGCTGATCGCCATCCTCACGCTGACGGTTCTGGGATTGCCGCTGGCGCTGCTGCTCGATCGATCTGCCCGCGGTCCGTTGCTCCTGGGGTCCTCGTTTCTCGATGGGAGCGGCGCCGTGTTTCTGCTGCTGCTCCTGCTTTCGATTCTGCACATCCCCTGGACGCTGCTCAGCGTGGCCGTCGCCGCACTCCTGTTCTGGGTGGCAGCGTGGGCCGGTCTGCGCGTTCGCGACGCGCGCGCGCCAGCACCGCCCGGCCTGAGCCCGCAGCCGAGGTTTCACTGGACCGACCTGGCTACGTTGATCACGCTGGCTGGCTATGGAATCTACGCGACGGCGGCTTCACTCTGGGAGTGGGATTTCTGGGCCATCTGGGCGCTGAAGGCGCGCGTTTTTCTCGAGCATGGTGGCATCGACTGGAGATTCCTGGAGAGCCCCTGGAACTCGTTTGCCCATCCCGATTACCCGCTCCTGCTGCCGCTGAACTTCGACTTCATCGCGCTGGTGAGCGGCTCCTGGAGCGATCGCTGGCTCGGATTCTTCTTCATTGCTCTGGGTCTGGCGTTGCTCCTGATCGCACGGTCGCTGGTGGCGGCGGAGAGCACGCCGTTTGTAGCGGGGCTGATGACCTTCGCTCTCACTACGATCGCCGTGAGCCGCTACGTCGGTTTATCGGAAGGGGCGATGATCGCGTTCGGCGGAGCAGCCGTTCTGTTTCTGCGACGGGCCATGCTCCTGGAGGAACCGGCGGCGTGGCGCCACGGCGCGGTGATGCTGGGGTTTGCAGCGAACTGCAAGAACGAGGGGCTGGCCCTTCTGGTGGCCGTCGGTCTGGCCATGCTTCTGTCCGAACCGCGCCGGTGGCGGCGCCTCTTCCGTTTGTGGCCGGCGATTGCCCTGGCCCTGCCGTGGCTGCTGTTGCGCGCGACGCACGTCCTGGCGACCGACATCGCCGGCGGTTCGGTCAGCGACCGGTTGCTCAGCCGGATGCACATCGCCCCTCAGATTCTGACGTTTCTCAGCGCGCGCCTCGATGAGCCGGGATTCTGGGTAGCCATCCTGGCCGCTGTTCTCATCGCTCCGGCCGCGCTCCGCCGCCGCGAGAGTTTCGTGCTCCTGGCCACCGCCATCCAGTTGCTGTTCTACATCGGGTCGTACTTCGCCACGCCCCACGACATCCGCTGGCACGTGGCCACATCGTGGTCGAGACTGACCGGCCAGGTGGCCGTGCCGATCACCTATTCCGCCATCATCATGCTTGCGGACTTGGTCTTCGCGCGGAAGAATGCGCCGCATGCCGAAGCTCGATCCGAACAGCCATGAGTTCCGCGCGGCCGGCCACAAGCTGATCGACTGGATCGCCGACTATCTCGATGGCGTGGACTCGTACGATGTTCTCTCCCGCGCACAGCCGGGAGACATCGCCAAACAGTTTCCGCCGATGCCTTCGGTCGCTGGACGAACGTTCGATTCTCTGATCGGCGATTTCGGCGCGAAGATTCTGCCGGGCATCACCCACTGGAATCACCCCGCCTTCTTCGCCTACTTCTCCATCACCGGCTCGCAGGCGGGGATCCTGGCGGAGCTGCTCACCGCGGCGCTCAACGCCAACGGCATGCTCTGGAAGACCTCGCCGTCCCTCACCGAACTGGAGACGCTCACTCTCAACTGGCTTCGCCAATCCCTCGGATTGCCGGAAGGCCTGTTCGGAATCATCAATGACACCGCTTCGATCAACTCGTTCCTGGCTCTGGCCGCCGCGCGCGAGTCGCTGGGGCTGGACATCCGAACGCAGGGGATGACCGGCCGCGACCTTCCTCCATTGCGTGTCTACTGCTCGGAGCACGCCCATTCATCGATCGAGAAGGGCGCGCTGGCGTTGGGATTCGGCGTGTCTGGCGTCGTCAAGATCGAGAGCGACGACGCCTATCGCATGCGACCGGACCGGCTGGAGGCGGCCATCCGCCGCGATCGTGACGCCGGCGCGCTCCCGTGCGCAATCTCGGCGACCATTGGAACGACGTCCACCTCGTCCGTGGATCCCGTTCGTGAGATCGCCACCATCGCCGCCCGCGAGCGGGTCTGGCTGCACGTCGATGCTGCGTACGCCGGCTCGGCCACCATCGTTCCGGAGTACCGGTGGCTGTGGGACGGAGTGGAAGCGGCCGACTCCATCGTGGTGAATCCGCACAAGTGGCTGTTCACACCGATCGACTGCAGCGTCCTCTACACGCGCAAGCCCGAAGTCCTCCGCGAGACCTTCTCCCTGGTGCCCGAATACCTCAAGACGACCGATACAGCGGAAATCAATTACATGGACTACGGACTGCAACTCGGCCGCAGGTTCCGGGCTCTGAAGCTGTGGATGGTCATGGAGCACTACGGCCTCGAACGCATGCAGGAAGTTGTTCGCGGTCACGTGGAGTTGGCTGCGCGGCTGGCTTCCGAATTGGAAGCGCGCAAGGACATCGAGCTGCTGGCCCCGCAGGTGATGAGCGTGGTGGTCTTCCGGAAAGTGGTCCGCAGCGCTGACGGGACCATCGACGAAGCAGCCTCCGAGCGGATCACCAACCACACTCTGGAATCGATGAATGCCTCCGGTCGCCTGTTCGTCTCGCACACACGCCTTCGCGATCGCTATGGCATCCGCGTGGCCATCGGCAATGGAGCGACGCAGTGGGAGCACGTGGCGCGGGTCCTCGATTTTCTCTAGCCGGCACGGCCGGCGGCGCCGGTTGCCCAAGGCTCCGCAAAGATCACGCTCCAAGACATTCTGCCGCGCAGGCTCCCCGGCCGTACCGGCGCTCAATCGCCCTTCCGGGGCTGACGCGAAAATCGTGGCGGACGCTTTGCGAACCCACGCCGCCGGCCGTGCCGGCCTAACCAAATGGATCCGCTGTCGTCTAACACGTAACAAATCTCTCTCTTTTCCGTTGAATGGAGTCAATAAGCTGTATCCATCAATGGAAAAAACAGGTGTCCTGATGCTGAAGCGCGCCACGCAACTCGGTCTCATCACTTTTCTCGCAGTCACCGCGCGTGCCGCCAACTGGCCGGAGAGGCCGGTTCTTCACGCGGTGCGCGTGGCTGCCGGCCCGATCATCAACGGCGATCTCTCGGATGCCGCATGGCAATCGGCGCCGGAATTCACCGACTTCACGCAGCACGACCCTGACGATGGAAAGCCGGGGACCCTGAGCACCAGCGTTCGCATCGTGTACGACGATCACGCCATCTACTTCGGCGCGAAAATGACCGACCCGCAGGCTCCCACCGCGCTGCTCTTCCGACGGGACAACTTCGCCCAGAGCGACTTTCTCTCCATCAACATCGACTCCCAGCACGATCGCCAGTCGGGGAACTCTTTCACGATCTTTCCAGCGAATGTGCAGGGGGACACGGTTCTGTTCAACGACATCGGCGAGGATGGGAGCTGGGACGGGGTGTGGGAGTCGTCGACGAAGATCGTTCCCGACGGTTGGATCGCCGAAGTGCGCATTCCGTTTTCCCAGTTGCGGTTTCCCGACAAGCCGGAGCATGTCTGGGGGGTGAACCTCACCCGGCGGACCGTTCGCACCAACGAGATCGTCAGGATTGTGAACACGAAAAAAGGGGAGACCGGCTTCGTCTCCCACTTTGCCGATCTGGAAGGGCTGGCCGGATTTCACCGCGGGCGGCCGCTGGAGCTGGTGCCGTACGGCGTGGCCCGCTCAGACATCCAGACCCGCGCCGATCGCACCGATCCGCTGCTCGACCGGCGCGCGCAGAAAATCAACGCCGGGCTCGATGTGAAATACGCGCTCACCTCCAGCCTGACCCTGACCGGCACGATCAATCCCGATTTCGGGCAGGTGGAGGTCGACCCCGCGGTGGTCAATCTCGGACAGTTCGAAACGTTCTACCCGGAGAAGCGTCCGTTCTTCACCGAGGGGTTGAATCTCTTCCGATTCAATGACTCGCCGGCTCCCAGTCACTTCAACTTCATCTTCCCACCCAGCCTCTTCTATACGCGTCGCATCGGCCGGTCGCCGCAAGGCAGACCCGACGCCGACTTCGTCTCCAGCCCGTCGGATTCCACCATCCTGGGGGCTGCCAAAGTGACCGGCAAGCTTCCGGGGGGCTGGGCCATCGGTGTTCTCGATGCATTGACTGACCGGGAGCAGGCGCGTTTCGTCCGGAACGGTGACTTCGGCCGGCAGGCCGTGGAGCCGATGACCAACTACTTCATCTCCCGCGCCACGAAAGATCTCGGCAGCAACGGGCGCATTGGAGTGATGCTCAATTCGGTGCTGCGGCGGCTCCCGGACGAGCTGACCTCGCTGCGCCGCTCGGCCACCACCGGCGGAATCGATGGCTTCCTCAAGATGGGGACGGGCAAGTCGTGGATCCTCGAAGGCTCCGCGGTAGGGTCGCTCGTTTCTGGAAGCGCGCAGGCCATCGACCGCACGCAGCGATCCTCGTCGCGTTATTACCAGCGACCCGATGCGACGCATGTGACCTACGATCCCACCCGAACCTCGCTCAGTGGCTGGGGCGGACGGGCCATGATTTCCAAGGCCTCCGGGTTGTGGCGGCCCATCGTGCAGGTCCAGGGGTTTTCGCCGGGCCTCGAGACGAACGACACCGGCTTCATGCAGCGCGCGGACATCGTCTCCTCAAACGCCCTGATGCAATACATTAATGAGAACCTCACGAAGACGTTTCGCCGGCGCAGCGTCTGGTTCGGCACCTGGATCAATCGCAACTTCGATGGGAACACCCTCGATCGCGGCTACTTCGTCGATACCTTCGCCACGCTGCAGAATTACTGGGGCTACCGCGCGTCGCTCTTCGTCAGCCCGGGTTCCTTGTCCGATCGCAGCGCGCGCGGCGGGCCGCTGGTGCGAACGCCGGCGGGGTGGTCATCGGAACTGAATTTCGAAAGCGACGAGCGCAAGAAATTCTCGTATGAGGCCTTCGGGCGCTTCGAGCACAGCGCCGACGGGTCGTACTCCCGGACCGCGGGAGTCGGCCTGACCTCGAGGCCGATGCCGAACCTGCAACTGCGCCTCTCTCCCTCCTTCACCCGCTCGCACGACTTCACGCAGTACGTCACCTCGTTCGCCGATGCCGGAGCGACCGCGACCTATGGCAAGCGCTACCTCTTCGCCAACCTCGAGCAGCGCTCTTTCGAACTGGGTACGCGCGCGGACTGGACGGTCAGCCCACGCCTCTCGTTCCAGTTGTATCTGCAGCCATTCATCGCCTCGGGGGACTACCACGATTACCACACCCTGGCGGCCGCCCGCACCCGCACCTTCACGCCCTTCGACAGCACTGGGAACGATGACTTCAACTTCCGCAGCGTGCGCGGAAGCGCCGTGGCCCGATGGGAGTTTCGTCCAGGCTCCGCACTGTATGTGGCCTGGAACGAGAACCGCGCCGACGTCGTCCCCCGTGGTGACTTTCGTTTCGGTCGTGACCTGCGCGCCATCCCCAGCGCTCCCTCCCACGACGTCTTCCTGGTGAAGGTCTCGTACTGGCTGCCGATGTAGTCCGGGCCGGGCAGCCGAGTCGCATTTTCGCCATGCGCGCGGCGACCCGGGTGAGCCCTGCCCCCATATCCATCACTCGCCCCACCCGCTACAATCGAGACGATGTCCTTATCCGACACCGCTCCGCAGGCGGCCAGACTTCAGATGGCCCTCCTGCGTGAAAAGACGGAGCTCGAGCGCGCGGAGATCGCGCGCGGGCTGACGCTCTTCGTCCAGAAACTCGCATTCGCCGGCATGCGCGAGCGTTTCCCCGCCGACTCGGAGGACGAGATCTGGCTGCGGCTCGCCGTCGACAGGCTCGGCCCCGATCTGGTCCGTAAAGCCTACGGCCGCCTTCCGGGCGAACCGTGACGCCGAGTGATCCGCTGGCCGTCGCGGCGGTCGTCGGCCAGATCCTCGAGCGCGTCGGCTTAAGGT
>JBDSGC010000368.1:0-3390 GCA_039919215.1 Thermoanaerobaculia bacterium
ACGAAGTCGGTGAAGGTGTTGCGCTTGACCATCATCCGGCCGGCCTCGCGCCATGGCTCTCCGAGCTCGCCGCCGCCACGGATGTGGGCGATGACAAAGATCGCGCCGCGATCCAGCAGGGTCTGGCGGCTGGCGCTGAACGATGGCCAGCTCGGCGCACCGTAGGAGCCGTACGCGTAGAGCAGCATCGGCCGCTTGCCATCGCGCACCAGCGGCTTCTGGTAGACGATGGAGAGAGGAATCTTCGTCCCGTCGGACGCGGTGGCGTAGATTCGTTCCGAGGCGAGCCTCGACGGGTCGTAGTTCGGCACCTCGGTCCGCTTCTTCAGCGTGCTCGACCCCTTCTCCATGTCGTAATCGAACACCGAGCTCGGAGTGATCAGCGACTGGTAGCGATAACGGAGTGCGGTGGTCTCGTACTCGGGGTTGCTGTCCAGGAACACGGAGTACACCGGCTCCGGAAACGAGATCGCCTGCGACTTGCTGGTTTTGAAATCGATGACCCGCAACGTCTGCGAGCCGCCCTGCAGCTCGGAGATGGCCATGAAGTTCCGAAAGAGATCGAGGTCCTCGAGCTTCACGCCGGCCCGCGCCGGAATCAGCTCCTTCCAGTTCTTCATGGAGGGATCGGAATCGGGAGCGGTGACCAGACGGTAGTTTTTCGCTCCGTCGTTGGTGCGGATGTAGAAAAGACCTCCGCGATGATCGGCGAAGTATTCGAGATCGGACTTGCGCGGCACCATGACCTTCAGCGGTGCGTCGGGCTTGTCGGCTGGCATGTAGCGCGCTTCGGAGGTGGTCTTGCTCTCCGAGCCGACGATGATGAAGGCCTTGTCGCGGGTGCGGTAGGCGCCGATGTCGTACAGCTCGTCCGCCTCGTGGTACAGCAGATCGTTGCTGGTCGTGCCGATGACGTGACGGTAGAAGTTGTCGCGGCGCTTGGTGACGTTGTCTTCGGTCACATAGAAGAGGGTCTTGTTGTCGGTGGCAAACATCACCGCGTCGACGCGCTCGATTGTCTCCGGGAGCAGAATGCCGGTGCGCAGGTCTTTGACGAAGAGCGTGTACTGGCGATAGCCGGTGGTGTCCGTGGAATAGGCCAGCAGATTGCCGTCGTCGCTGACCCGGTACGATCCGAGCGAGAGGAACTTCAGTCCCTTCGCCAGGTCGTTCAGATCCAGCGTGACTTCTTCCGCTGCCTCGAGGCTCCCTTTTTTCCGGGCGTGGATGGGGTACTGCTTTCCCTCTTCGGTCCGAGAGTAGTAGTAGTAGTCGCCGAGGCGATAGGGCACGTTCACGTCGGTCTGCTTCACGTGGCTGAGGAGCTCGTCGTAAAGCTTGGCCTGCAGCCCCTCGGTGTCCTTCATCACGGCGTTGGTGTAGGCGTTCTCCGCCTCAAGATGCGCCAGTACGTCAGGGTTCTTCTTCTCCCGCAACCAGAAGTAGTCATCCACCAGCGTGTCGCCATGGATCTTCGTCACGTGAGGCTTCTTCTGCACCGACGGCGGCTTCGGCGATTCCGCCATCGGCTGTGCCAGGGCGAACGGTGCCAGAGCGAATGTGACGGCAAGAGCAAAGCGGCTGGGGATGGAAAGAAACGTTTGCATGCGTGATGTCTCCCTCATTCGGAACGGTTCAGAAGGGGAGCCTATCTCTTTGCACGGCGCGGTGCGACCTCCGTAATTGAAAGGCGAAGCGCCGGCGATCGAGAAATCGAGGTGCTGGCTGCCAGACTTCCCGAACCGGTGCTGACGGTGCAGGGGCGACGGCGGTCGCCCTCTTCACAACTGCGAGCGCAACAGCCCGGCCATGTGCTCCATCACTTTCTCGGAGAAGGGCCGCCGCTTCCACTGCGCGTGAGTGAACGGCCGTGACCGGAGCAGGTCCGCTTCGAAGATCTCCACCTGGCGTTTGGCAAAGCCTGCGTCGAGGACGTTGAGATTGGCCTCATCGTTCAGACGGAAGGAGCGGGAGTCGAAGTTCGTCGATCCCACCGAGACCCAGATCTCATCGATGATCATCACTTTGCAGTGGTACATGGTTGGCTGAAACTCGTAGATCTCCGCGCCCGCTTCGAGCAGCGGTCCCCATCGCGACTTCGAGGCCTTCCTGGTGACCTCCGCGTCGATGTGCTCGCCGGGGACGATGATCTGGACGCGGGCCCCGCGCTTCTTCGCCGCCACCAGCGTCTCCACCGACAGATCGTCGGGGACGAAATAGGAGTTGGCGATGCGCACCGATCGGGCGGCGCAGGTGATGGACATCAGATACATGAGGCGGGCACTCTCGCTCCCTTCATTCGCTGAGCTCTTGAACACCTGGGCGATCTGATCGCCCGCCTTCGCCAGCGGGGGAAAGTAATCGTTGCCGTGCAGCACTTCCCCACGGGACTTGATCCAGTTGTCCATGAAGGCGCCCTGCATCTGGGCCACCGCCGGACCCTCCACGCGAAAATGCGTATCGCGCCAGTGGTCCGGATCTTTGGCGTCTCCCAGCCACTTGTCGGCGATGCCGACGCCGCCGGTGAACCCGATGGACCCATCGATCACCAGCAGCTTGCGGTGGGTCCGGTTGTTCAGCCGGCCGAGGTTGAAGAAGCGGATGGGGTGATATTTCTCGACGAGCACGCCAGCCTCGCGCATCTCATCGAGCTCCGAGTCATTCATCTTGCTCGTGCCCACCCAGTCCAGCAGGACATGGACACGGACGCCCGCGCGCGCGCGATCGGAAAGCGCCTGCGAAAACTCCTTACCGATCTCTCCCGACCAGTAGATGTACGTCTCGAAGGTGATGCTCTTCTGCGCCCCTCGAATCGCTTCCAGCATGGCCGGAAAGATCGCATCCCCGTTGAGGAGCTCCTGGGTGCGGTTGCCTTCCGTGAGCTGCGGTCCGAGCAGATTCCCCATGGAACGGACGAACGCTCCGTCTTCCACCGAGTAGAGCGCCGCGATCTTCCGATCGACCTTTTTTTCTCCCGTAGAAACGTTGGCGATGAAGAAGACCACCAGCGCAACGGCCAGTCCAACCAGGATGTGACTCAGAGACATAAGGAATCGCTCCTCCGCTGCCACGCGCTTTTGCGAAAGGCCGCGGCTGACGTGCCACGCAATCTAACCCATCGCCACCCGGAGCAGGCAAACGTCGCGATGGGGAGGGAGCGGCTTCTCAGGACCAGGCGTCTCGTTCGTGTCCCCGTTCCGCCATCCTGAAGAGCTCTTGAAGGGATCCCCGGCCGTCATCCTGAGCGAGGGAACGGCGCGATGCAGCGCTGTTGAGATCTCGATGACACATCATCACGCGAGTTCCGCGAAGCGGGGGTGAGGGGTCTCTCCTGCACTCATGAGCGACCCCTCATTCGGCCTTCGGCCACCTTCTCCCCGCTGCGGCGGG
>JBDSGC010000369.1:0-4982 GCA_039919215.1 Thermoanaerobaculia bacterium
AAGCCGCTATTTAACGGTTTCCTAGAAGGGCGGGACAGAGGGACCCGCTCGGTCCCATTTGTCCCATCAATCCTATCGGTCCTGTTTCGCTCGGTCCTGTTCTGCCGCGCAGGCTCCTAGGCCGTGCCGGCCCTCCACGCTAACCTTTTCTTCTCTGCGGCGTAGTCACTCCCCAGGAGGAACTCCCATGCTTCGCATCCGCACCGCCGCCCTCGCCATTGCCCTCGGTCTAACCACCCTTTCTGCCGCTCAGGCATCGATCGACAGCCCCATTCACCGGACCTTCAGTGTCCGCGATGGCGGAACGCTCACCATCGAAGCTGACCTCGGCGACATCCGGGTCTCCAGCGGCGGAACGATGGTCACCATCGACATCCTCCGAAAAGCAAAGACCTCCAGCCGGGAGAAGGCCAACGATCTGTTCCGCGACTATCGCGTCGAGTTCAGCCAGGAACAGAACGACGTGCGGGTCACCGCGCGCTACGACCGGGCCGCCAACTGGTTCAACCTGTTCGGAAACGATCTGAGCGTCCAGTACGTCGTGACCGTTCCAACCCGATTCAACCTCAAGCTGGCCACCTCCGGCGGCGACGTCAGAGTGGGTGACATCAATGGAGATGTCCGCTGCAGGACCTCTGGCGGAGACCTGGAGCTGGGACACATCGGTGGAATCGTCGAGGGCAAAACCTCCGGCGGAGACATGACCCTGGCCGGCGTTCGCGGCAACACCACCCTGGGCACCTCCGGCGGCAGCGTGAAAGTCGGAGATGCCGGCGGGACTCTCGAGGTCAAAACGTCGGGAGGTTCGATCGACATCAACCGCGTGGCCGGCGATCTGTTCGCTCACACCTCGGGCGGCAGCATCTCCATCCGCGAAGCTCTCGGCGTCATCGACGCTTCCACTTCGGGCGGCTCGATCGAAGCAAGCATGACCCGGCAGCCACGAGGAGACTCGCAGCTGAAAACCTCCGGCGGCGGAATCGTCCTGTCGCTCGCCTCCGGCGTGGCCCTCGACCTCGATGCGCACACCAGCGGCGGCGACGTCCAGACCGACGTGCCAGTGACGCTCCTGGGAAAACAGAGTGATTCGACGCTGAACGGAAAGGTCAATGGCGGAGGCCCGAAGATCGTCCTCCGCAGCTCCGGCGGCGATATCCATCTCCGCAAGTTGTGACCGGGAATCCGCGTCGCCGGCGAAACCGGCCGGCGACGCCTGACTGACGTTCGTCCGGTTCCCGCGGTCCCGGGTTTTCAGGTCGAGAATCATCCCCGCTTTCATTGCTGGCTGGCTGTCGTAAACTCCGCTCCCCGGAGGATCCCGCATGCCCATCGACGACGCGCACTTCAAGCTGGCCCTTTCGCATTTTGCCAGCGGCGTGACCGTGGTGACCACGGAACACGACGGCAAGGCCTACGGGATGACCGTGGCCTCTTTCTCCTCTCTCTCCCTCCATCCACCGCTGGTTCTGGTGTGCATCGAGAACGGCGTGCGGACCCACGAAGCGATCGTCGACTCGGGGAAGTTCGGAGTGAGCATCCTGGCGCACGATCAGGCGGTCCTTTCTTCGAAATTCGCCTCGCGCATCGAGGATCGCTTTGCGGGCGTGGAAACGGTCCGCGGAACGCTCGACATCCCTCTGATCGCCGGTGCCATGACCACTCTGGAGTGCCGCCTGACCACCGCGTTGCCCGGCGGCGACCACACCATCTTCGTGGGCGAGGTGGAGGCCGTCTCGACGCGCGAAACTGCGCCGCTTCTCTATTTCCGCAGCGGCTACCACGAGATGCGCCACTGATGCGCGACATGCGCGACACTCTGCGCGACACCTTCTCGCGCGTGCTCAGTCTGGAGAACCGCCGCCAGACAATCCGTCGCGGCACCATCGAGCGCATCCCCGCATTCGCCTCCGCCATCTTCGGCAACACCCGCGACCTCACGATCTATCTTCCTCCCGGCTACCTGGAACGGGAGTCGCTGCGCTACCCGGTGCTCTACATGCAGGACGGCCAGAACCTCTTCGACCCGGATCGCGCGTATGTTCCGGGACAGTCCTGGCTGCTGCACGAAGCGGCAGACCGCGCCATCGCCAATCGCAGAGTCACGCCGATGATCATCGTGGGGATCGATCACGCCGGGGCAGGAAGGATCGATGAGTTCACCCCCACCAAAGAACCGCAGCGGAATGCCGGGGGGAAAGCAGATGACTACGCCCGGCTCCTGATCGAAGAGGTGAAGTCGATGACCGACGCGACGTTCCGCACGCGGCCGGAACGATCGGCCACCGCGGTCGGCGGTTCCTCCCTGGGCGGACTTCTCTCCATGTACCTGGGACTTCGACATCCGCAGGTCTTTGGCGCCATCGCTGCAATGTCGCCCTCGGTGTGGTGGCACGACCGCGTCATCCTGAACGTCGTCGATCAGTTTTCCTCGCCGGACCGGCCGAGGATCTGGCTGGACATCGGCGGCCGGGAAGGCGGCGAAGCGCTTCAGGATGCACGGCTGCTGCGCAACCACCTCACCGCTGGTGGATGGGATCTGCGCTCCGACCTCCGTTTCTTTGAAGACCGGCGGGCCGATCACAGCGAGCGGGCCTGGTCACGCCGCGCCCGCGCCATGCTGGAGTATTTGTTCGGGCATCCGCAGTTGCAGACCTCTGATGGCAATTGACACGCTGGGCCGGCCGCTCCGCGATCTCCGCATCTCGGTCACCGATCGCTGCAACTTCCGCTGCACCTACTGCATGCCGAAGGAGGTCTTCGGCCGCGACTTCGATGGATTCCTGCGACGCGATGAGCTGCTCACCTTCGAAGAGCTCACCCGTGTGGCTTCCGTGCTGGTCCGGGAAGGCGTGGAGAAGATCCGGCTGACCGGAGGCGAGCCGCTGCTCCGACGCGATCTGGAACGGCTGGTGGCCATGCTGGCGAACCTTCGTGGAGTCCAGGACCTCGCCCTGACCACGAATGGCTCGCTGCTCACCCGGGAAAAGGCCCGCGCGCTCCGCGATGCGGGGCTGAACCGCATCACCGTGAGCCTCGATTCACTCGACGACGCCGTGTTCCGCCGGATGAATGATGTGAACTTTCCGGTGGCCTCCGTGCTCGAAGCGATCGATGCGGCGGAGGAATCGGGACTGGCCCCCGTCAAGATCGACATGGTGGTGCAGCGGGGCATCAACGATCACAACATCCTGGAGATGGCCGGCCACTTCCGAGGATCGGGGCACATCCTGCGGTTCATCGAGTTCATGGATGTGGGGAACACGAATGGATGGCGACTGGCCGACGTCGTCTCCGGCCGCGACATCGTGAGCACCATCGGGGCGCAATGGCCGCTCGAGCCGGCGCAGCCTCACTACTTCGGCGAGGTGGCCGAGCGCTGGCGCTATGTGGACGGCGAAGGCGAGATCGGCATCATCAGCTCGGTCACCCAACCCTTCTGCAGCCGCTGCACGCGTGCGCGATTGTCTGCGGAGGGCAAACTCTACCTGTGCCTCTTCGCCGCAGAGGGGCACGATCTTCGTGCGCTGGTGCGCGGCGGCGCCACCGACGATGAGATCGCGGCGGTCGTCGCCGGGCATTGGCGGTCGCGTGACGACCGCTACTCCGAAATCCGCTCCGAGCAGACCACGCCGCTGCCGCACGTCGAGATGTCGCACATCGGCGGGTAGCGGCACACAGTTAACTACTCTTTCCCACCGTTGAATTTTTCCTTCGACGAGCTTGGCACCGTCGACAGATCGACCGCGTTCTTGGTCGGCAGCGACGACTTCGGACCGAAAGGCTGGAGGCGGCCACTGTAGGTCTTCTGGCGCATGGCCAGGCCCTCTTTGATCTGCTGGATCTGGCTCTTTTTCATGTTCGTCTCCGTTGCGACACCTGGGCCATTCCCTCGACGAATTTCGTTTTTCCGCCCTGCGAGGGATGTCTCACTTTCTCATGATCGATCCCCATGCGAGAAAGAGATGCGCTGGCCGAGTTGCCGATGGCCACAATCGTCCGGATCGGAAAGAGCCGCAGCAGCCACGCGATGAACGGCTGACCGATCGACAGCTCGGCGCTGGTGGGGCATCGATTGGAGAGAAGGGTGCCGGCGTGAAATGGGTGGAACGGGAAGGCGTTCCACAGGAGTGGCAGCGGCTCGATCTCGCGGATCGTTCCCCACACCATCGTGGCGCTGGCCTCCGTCGACGGCCTGGTGGTCCCATCTGCCTTGAGGAATCCCCGTTCCGCCCCCAACACAGTTCGCCCGTCTCTGATGGTGACGCCACGGAGCATCAGCGACTCGCTGACGAAGGGGATTCCGGTTAGCCGTCCCCCTCGATGGCTGGGCGCTTCCCCGATCAGCAGAAGCTGCGGACGGATAGCCGTGAGATCGTCGAGGTAGCGCTTCACGTTGCCCCGGCGGATGGCGTTGCCGGCGACCTCCGAACCGGTTCGGGCGAACTGGTTCACGGCAGGTCCTGGCAGCTTGGAATCGGAGAGCGCATCGACGAAGCGATCAAAGCGACGCGACATGGGCGCGCATGATACGACCACCAACCCACCTCCCGCCGAGGATCGATGAAAGCCGGCGGAAGCCGGCGCAAGAATGTAGCCCCCGGCGCCAGCCGGGGTCACGGCGCGTCCCCTTTTCGAGCCCGCGTTCGCGGGCGGCAGGATGTTCGGACAGCCACCCGTTCCTGTCGCCCGCTACGCAGGCTCGCGAAGCATCCCCCACGGCTGGCGCCGTGGGCTACGTTCTTGCGCCGGCTGGGCCGGCTGCTCGCAAGTACAATCAGCCTCTTGTCCGAACGACTGATCACGCTCACCAGTTTTGCCACCGCGCAGGAGGCCGAACTCGCTCGGGGCGTTCTCGAGGCGGCGGGCATCGACGCCGCGATCGCCGAGGAGACCATGACCTCCATTGCGCCGTACATGACTCGTCCCGGCGCAAGGCTGCAAGTTCTGGAGAGTCAGGCTGAGACAGCCCGGCAGATCCTGAA
>JBDSGC010000370.1:0-5620 GCA_039919215.1 Thermoanaerobaculia bacterium
GAAGCCTGGTGAAATCAGCGGCCCGCTTCCGTCGGCCTTCGGCGTCCACATTTTCAAAGTCGACGGCGTGGCCCCGGTGGCGTTCGCAAGAGTGCATGACGTGATCGCCCGCCGCGTGCAGCAGCAGAACACCCTCGATCGCGTGGAGCTCCTGCGAAAAAACGCAAAGGTCGAATTCGACCCCGTAGCCTTTCCCGAAAAAAACAGGCCGGTCGTTCGCAAGAAGCCGTAGGGCCCTTTGGCACCTGGCCAAATCCTTGAGCTGAGGCATGACGTCGGAAGCGCACCCCAACGGGAGCCTCCCCCTCGAGAGTCCTTCTCCCCGCACACGGGGAGAAGGTCCGCGAAGCGGGGATGAGGGGTCCTTCTACGTCACGTGAGCTCCCCGCATCCGCCTTCGGCACCTTCTCCCCGTGCGCGGGGAGAAGGACTCTCGATGGAAGAGCGCGGCCTTTCGCGGTTGCTTAGAAGCGGAGCGAACCAGCGTCGCCGGCCGTGCCGGCTGCCTCCTTTTTGCGTAGACTCCGTTCATGCTCGCTGAGCTTCTACTGAAGTGGCCTCTGGTCCGACAGCTTCGTGACGGCGGCGACGGCACCGGCGTCGAATCGATGTCGGACAAAACGAAGAACCTCCGTCCCCGCAACGAAGGCACCTCGGTGGCCCGCTCGATCTGTCCCTTCTGTGCGGTCGGCTGCGGGCAGCTCATTCATCACCGCGACGGCAGGGTAGTCAGCATCGAAGGCGATCCGCAGTCGCCCATCTCGCGCGGCCATCTCTGCCCGAAGGGTGCTGATTCGTACCAGCTGGTCACCCATGACAAAAGGCTGACCCGCGTTCGCTACCGCGCTCCGCACTCGCGTGAATGGCAGGACCTCAGCCTGGAGCGGGCCATGGAGATGGTGGCCGATCGCATGTGGTCGACGCGCCAGCGCACCTTCACCCAGTCCCTCGACGGCAAGCCGGTCATGCAATGCACCGGAATGGCCCACCTCGGCGGGGCCACGCTCGACAACGAAGAGAATTACCTGATCAAGAAGCTGTTCACGGCCGGACTGGGCATGGTGTGCGTGAGCAATCAGGCCCGCATATGACATAGCTCCACCGTCCCCGGTCTGGGGACGTCGCTCGGACGCGGCGGCGCCACCACGGCGCAGCAGGATCTGGCCAATGCCGACGCCATCCTGATCATGGGATCGTCGATGGCGGAGAATCATCCGGTCGGCTTTCAATGGGTCATCGAGGCGCGGGAGAAGAACGGCGCGAAGGTCATTCACGTCGACCCGCGCTTCACCCGCACGTCCGCGATGGCCGACTACTGGCTTCCTCTGCGCGCCGGCAGCGACCTGGTCTTCCTCGGCGCGATGATCCATTACGTGCTCCAGAACGAGCGGGAGTTTCGCGAATATGTGGTGCCCTACACCAACGCCGCCACGATTCTCCGCGACGACTTCGTGGATACCGAAGATCTGGACGGGCTCTTCTCCGGATGGGACGCCAAGAACCGCAAGTACGATCCGGAGACCTGGCTCTACGAAGGGGCGGCGAAGAAAGGCGATGGAGGCCACAACGAGGAAGCGGGAGGCCATGGAAAGGATCGGGGAGAGGAGGCCCAGAATCTCGACGAGCCCCATCGCGATCCCACACTCGAGCATCCCCGCTGCGTCTTCCAGGTGCTGAAGCGGCACTTCGCCCGCTACACGCCGGAGATGGTGGAACGATCGTGCGGCATCCCGCGCGCGCGTTTCCTGGAAGTGGCCGACGTCTTCACCGCGGCTTCAGGCAGGGAGAAGACCGGGGCCATCTGCTACGCGGTGGGATGGACGCAGCACTCCAGTGGCGTGCAGACCATCCGCGCCGCGGCGATTCTGCAACTGCTCCTCGGCAACATCGGAAGGCCGGGCGGCGGCATCATGGCTCTGCGTGGACACGCATCCATTCAGGGCTCCACGGACATCCCCACGCTCTACGATGTGCTGCCCGGATACCTGCCCATGCCGGCCCACAGCGCGGAGGGGAACTCCAATCTGGCGTCCTGGATCGAGACGCACCGCTCGCCGAAAGGCTGGTGGTTCCACATCGACAAGTACATGGTGTCGCTGCTGAAGTCGTACTACGGGAAAGCAGCCACGAAGGCGAACGACTTCGGCTTTGACTGGATCCCGAAACTCACCGGCGACCACTCCCACTTCGGCTACTGGATGGACATGGCCGACGGGAAGATGGAAGGCCTCGTGGTCATGGGGCAGAACCCCGCTGTGGGCGCGCCGAATTCGAAACTGGAACGGCGTGCACTCTCGAAGCTGAAGTGGCTGGTGGTGCGTGACCTGGTGGAAACGGAGACCGCCTCGTTCTGGCTCGACTCGCCGGAGATCGCCAGCGGGGAGCTGAAATCAGAGGACGTCGAGACGGAGGTGTTTCTCTTTCCGGCGGCCTCGCATGTGGAGAAGGCGGGAACTTTCACGAACACGCAGCGGCTGTTGCAGTGGCGGGAACAAGCCGTCGATCCTCCCGGCGACGCGCGCAGTGAGCTGCACTTCATGGTGCACCTCGGGAGGCTGCTCCAGGCGCGGGCGACGTCGTCTTCGCGCGATGCAGCCCTTCGTTCGCTGACCTGGGACTACGCCACGACCGGCCCGCAACAGGAGCCTGACGCTGAGGAGATTCTGCGCGAGATTCACGGCTGGACGAACGAGGTTGGAGGCGGGAGAGGAGCAATCCAACACTTCGGCGATCTCAAGAACGACGGATCGACTTCCTGCGGCTGCTGGATTTACTCCGGCGTGTTCGACGGCGTGAACAAGGCTAACGGGCGCCAGCCGCAGGGCAAGTACGCGCATGGGTGGGGATACGCATGGCCACTGGACCGGCGCATCCTCTACAACCGTGCCTCCGCTGCGCCCGATGGCACGCCCTGGAGCGAACGCAAGAAGCTGGTGTGGTGGGACGAAGGGCGAGGGGAGTGGACAGGGGACGACGTTCCTGACTTCACCAGAGGAAAGCGTCCGGACGCGCCGGGGGACTCTGCGAAGGGCGGCGACGAAGCGCTGCGGGGCGATGCCCCGTTCATCATGCATCCCGATGGCGTCGGATGGCTGTGGGTGTCGTCGGGATTGAAGGATGGACCGCTGCCCACACATTACGAGCCGCTGGAGTCCAACAGCGAGAACGCTCTCTATCGCGGCCAGCAGAAAAATCCGGCGGCCGATCGCATGGAGAGACCGGACAACGCCTATGCCGCGTCGCCCGACGCTCGGTTTCCCTATGTGCTGACGACCTACCGTCTGACCGAGCATCACACGGCGGGCGGGATGTCGCGCACGTTGTCGCATCTTGCGGAGCTGCAGCCGGAGCTGTTCGCCGAGGTCTCGCCGGAGCTGGCGGAGGAACGCGGATTCAGGAACGGGGACCGCATCGCCATCGCCACCGCACGCGGGGAGATCGAGGCCAGGGCGCTGGTGACGTCGCGGATGCCCTCGCTCGACGTGCAGGGAGTGCGCGTCCATCAGGTCGGTCTGCCGTATCACTGGGGCGGGCGCGGGTTGGTGAAGGGAGATGTGGTGAACGACTTGCTTGCTATGTCCGAAGAGCCCAACGTGCGGATTTTTGAGTCTAAGGCGCTGACTTGCAATGTCAGGCTGGCGACGGGAACACGCGGTGACGGGCGCGATGAGAACGGCAGCCAAATTGCGGATTTCGCACCGCAGGGCACGGGATCATGACGGCCACCGATCTTCCGGTTGCGAAGCGGGTGACCGGATTCTTCACCGACTCCACGCTGTGCATCGGCTGCAAGGCCTGCGAGGTGGCGTGCAAGGAATGGAACGAAGTCCCCGACGACGGATTTCTGTGGAGCGGCATGTCCTACGACAACACGCTCGCTCTGGGGCACTCCACCTGGCGACACGTGAAGTTCGTGGAGCAGGACCCCGTGATCGGTCGCGGCGGGAATGCCGGCGCGGCGATGACCTGGGAGTTCTCCTCGGATGTGTGCAAGCACTGCCAGAACGCCGGATGTCTGGAGGCCTGCCCCACTGGATCGATCATCCGCACCGAGTTCGGCGGCGTCTACGTGCAGCCGGACATCTGCAATGGCTGCGGATACTGCGTGGTGGCCTGTCCCTTTGGAGTGGTGGACAAGCGACCTGACGATGGGCGCGCTTTCAAGTGCACGTTTTGTTACGACCGGCAGAAGGCGGGGGAGCAGCCTGCATGTGCGAAGGCCTGTCCCACCGGCTCGATCCTGTTCGGCGATCTGAGCGAGCTGGAACGGGTGGCTGATCGGCGCATCGCGCAGCTGCACTCCGCCGGAATGGCCGACGCCACCATCTACAACCCGAAAGAGAGCAGCGTCGGCGGCACGCATGCGTTCTTCCTGGTGCGCGGCGACCCGCGCGCGTACAACCTTCCTGCGGAGCCGGAGGTCCCCACGATCCATCTGCGCGCGGCCTGGGGCGGCGCGGCGACCGCCGCGGCGGCGATCGCAGTGGCATCGATCTTCGCGTTCGCGCTGGGCGGAAAATCCCGTCGCGCCGGTGCGGGCGAATGAAAGAACGCCTTCCTGATCACGCCACTGAGAAACGGCTGGAAGAGCTTCGGGAAGAGGCGGCCAGAACCGGCACGGTGGCGGGCAAAGGGCACCATCCTGCCGGCGCTCCCTTTCCCGTCGCCACGGCAGCCTCCGGCTACTACGGATTGCCGCTGCTCAAAGAGCCGACCTGGACGTGGGAGGTTCCCACGTACTTTTTTGTCGGCGGCACAGCAGGCATCGCCGCGATGCTCGGCGTAGCCTCGCAACTCACGGGGGGCGATCGGACGTTGATCCGTCACGCTCGGTGGATTGCCGCGGGAGGGGCCGCGCTTTCCGCGCCGCTGCTGATCTCCGATCTCGGCCGTCCGGAGCGATTCCTCAACATGCTGCGCGTGTTCAAACCGCAGTCTCCGATGTCGGTAGGCTCATGGACGCTGAGCGCGTTCGGCGCCGTCGCCGCCGCGGCTGCATTGGCCGAAGAGCTCCGGCGGCGCACCGACCTCCCCGTCACCATGATCGGGAACGCCGCTGCGCTGCTTTCCGCAGCGACCGGCCTGGTGATGGCAACGTACACCGGCGTGCTGATCGGAGCGACGGCGATTCCGGTGTGGTCGAAGCACGCCCACTTTCTGCCGATGCACTTCGGGGCATCTTCGCTGGCCTCGTCGGTTTCCGCGCTGCAGTTGCTCGGTCATGAAGAGCGCGCGCTGCAGGCGTTGGGAATCGCGGCCGCAGCATTCGAGTCCCACAGCGCCTGGAGGCTTGCGCGCGGGAACGATCGTGCGTCGGCACCACTGCGGCGGGGTCAGTCGGGCATCACCACCGCGATCGGCGCCGTGCTCTCCGGGCCGTTGCCACTGGCACTGCGAGTTGCCGGAATTGGATCGCGGCGGGCGCGGCGCATGGCGGCAGCATCATCCCTCATCGGATCGCTGATCACGCGGCTGGCCTGGATCGACGCCGGAAAAGCGAGCGCGCGCGATCCCGAAGTGGCGCTATAGGAAGGGGCGTCATCCTCAAGCTAAGGAACAGCGCGAGCGCTGTTGAGATCTCGATGACCCATCCTCACGCGAGTTCCCTCTCCCCGCCGCA
>JBDSGC010000371.1:0-5068 GCA_039919215.1 Thermoanaerobaculia bacterium
AGCGGCCGTCGCGCGACCAGTCCGTGGTCGCGAGGTTCGGCGAGTCCGAGGAGGCGACCAGTTGCGCGCTGCCCGCACCACTGGATTTCATCTTCATGATCGAGCGAAAGGCCTGCCCCGGCTGGTCGGAAGAGTAGGCGATGAACTGGTCATCGGGACTCCACACCGCACCTGTGTCGGGCGAAGGCTCGAAGGTAAGTCGTGTCGGCGTATTGCGCACCAGGTCGTAAATATAGAGGTCGGAAGTGCCAATCTGCTCATCAACGATTTCCACGGCGATCCGTTTCCCGTCGTGGGAGAGTCGCGGCCGGTAGTAGTCGGCCGGTGTCCCGATGACACCGAGTGGCTTTCCGGCGCGGTCCAGCCACCCCAGTTGCGAAATCACACCCGCCGAGCCGGTCTGGTAAACGAGCATTCCGTTGGTGGCCACGGAGAAAATGGCACTGGCAGTGTTGGCAAACGTCTGGATCTTTTCGGCGATCGGGAACGGCTCTTCGGATAACAGGAGCTTCTCCGGATCGAACCGTTGCGCCAGCAGGGAACGCTCGCGGCAGAAAAGGACATAGCCGGCGGTGGAGTACACCACGGGAGAATTCGCGGAGAGCAGCGACTTCACCTCTTTGGAGTCGAGCTGTCCGACCATGATCCGACCGCGATCCTGCGTGGACTTCAAGCTTTGTGCGAGAAAAAGGAAATGCTTCCCATCCGGCAGCAACCAGGGAAACCGATGGCTGAACTCCTCGTTCGAGAGCTGCGTCACCGCAGTGGCCTGCCCGCCGCTGGAGGGAACTCGGGAAAGGGGATCGCGGTCGGTCGGCGCAAACACGATCGTTCCGTCCCTGCCCCACGATCCTCCGCGACCGTTCCCTGCGTCGCACAGCGTCTGCGGCGGGCCGCCGTTCGCATCGATCTTCTTCAACTTGCCACCGGCGAAGAATCCGACGAAGCGGCTGTCGGCCGACCAGAAGGGATAGCTGGCGCCCTCCGTCCCCGCCAGCATCTGCGAGGAGCCGGCGTTGAGAGGACGGATCCAGAGTGCTGCCCTGTTATCCGTTCCACGGCCCGCATAGGCCACCCGCGCCCCGTCCGGAGAGATCACCAGCGATCCGTTATCGAACGCGAACTGCACTTTCTCCGGAGGAAGGATGGAGCTCTCCAGCCGGGGATGCGGTTGTCGCTGCAGCAGCAACCAGAGCGAGGCGAAAACCATGGTGGCCACAGCGAGCAGCGAACTCAGCGTCCAGGCCAGCCGCTCGCGCGTCTTCCGCCGCATCGCCAGCGGCGCGGCCACGCCGACCTGCGACCCTTTCTCACTGATCCATTTCAGTTCCTCAGCGACGTCCTTGGCGCTCTGCCAGCGATCGGCGGGATCCTTGGCCAGACAGCGTTCGATGACGTGATCGAGGGCCGGCGGCGCCAGCGGCTGCAGTTCCGCGATCGGTGTCGGCTGCGAGGAGACGATCGCCGCGATCAGGCTGGTGCGCGTCTTCCCGTCGAAGGCGCGGCGGCCGCTGGCCATCTCGTAGAGCACCGCGCCCAGCGCGAAGATGTCGGTGCGCGGGTCGGCCTCCATGCCTTCCAGCTGCTCGGGCGCCATGTATTGAAACGTCCCGATGATCGTTCCTTCGGCGGTCAGCGATTTCTGGATGGTGGCGCTCTCCGGACTCATCGCCGTGACTGCGTTCTTGGCCAGCCCGAAGTCGAGCAGCTTCGCGCCATGTTTGGTCAGCATGATGTTGCCCGGCTTCAGATCGCGATGCACGATCCCCGCGCGATGAGCGCGGTCCAGGGCCTCGGCGATCTGGCCTCCGTACCGAAGCACATCCGCGGGCGGCAGCGGTCCCCGCTCGATGCGATCCGCCAGCGATTCCCCTTCCACCAGCTCCATGACCAGGTAGTCCACTCCGTTGTCGTGACCGAAGTCGTGGAGGGTGCAGATGTTGGGATGGTTGAGAGACGAGATCGTCTTGGCCTCGCGTTCGAAGCGGCTGCGGAACTGTGCGTTCTGCGCGAGCTCCGCCGGCAGGACCTTGATGGCCACGCTGCGCTCGAGCCGCGTGTCGCGCGCTCGATAGACCTCGCCCATGCCGCCCGCGCCAAGCGTGCCAGTGATTTCATAAGGGCCCAGACGTGAGCCGGAGGCAAGTGTCATTGGATCTGCCGATTATGGCATCGGCGTTTTGAAGTGAGTGGATCTTTTCCGAGCGACTCGCGGATTGAAGGTCAGGCCACGGCGTTATCATCGCTGCTCACCCATGTCCGAGTCGCAGCCGCCGGCCGACCAGCCGACCGCCTATCGTCCGCCCGAAGAGACGCCGACCTTCGTCACCGGAGGAAAGAGGGGGAACCTGCAGTTCACGCCGGGCACCATCCTGGGAGAGCGATACCGCATGATCTCCCTGATCGGATGCGGCGGCATGGGAGAGGTCTATCGAGCGGACGATCTGAAAATCGGCCACACCCTCGCGTTGAAATTTCTCTCCCATCCGCAGCATGCGCAGCGACTGTACGAAGAGGTCCGCATCGGTCGTCAGATCTCGCACCCGAACGTCTGCCGGCTTTACGACGTCGGGGAAGTTGATGGGCATCTCTTCATCACCATGGAGTTCATCGATGGCGAAGATCTCGCGTCGCTGCTGCGCCGGGTGGGGAGGCTCCCTCCTGAGAAAGGACTGTCGGTCTGCCGGGACATCTGCAGCGGCGTGGCGGCCGCGCACGAAAAAGGGGTCATCCATCGCGATCTCAAACCGGCCAATGTGATGATCGACGGCCGCGGTCGCGCGCGGGTCACCGATTTTGGACTGGCCGTGGCCGGCGAAGGCGCGCGCGATCAGGCCGGCACCCCGGCGTACATGGCGCCGGAACAACTCAGCGGCGGATCGGCCTCGGTCGCCAGCGACGTCTACGCGCTCGGACTGGTCCTCTATGAAATCTTCACCGGCAGGCGGCCCTTCGACGCCACTTCGACGCGTGATCTGTTGATGCGCCAGTCGGCCAGCGATTTCGCCCCTCCATCCTCGGTGATGCGCGATGTTCCTCCTGCCATCGAGCGCCTCATCCTGCGCTGTCTGGAGCCCGAGCCGCACGCGCGTCCGGCCACGGTCGACGAAATCCTGCTCGAACTCCCCGGAGGGGATCCGCTGGCCGCCGCACTGGCCGCAGGAGAAACACCAACCCCCGGGATGGTGGCCGCCGCGGCGAAAGTCGGCAACCTATCGGCCCCGCTGGCCTGGTCCATGCTGGCCATCGCCGCCGCCGGAGTCATCGCCACCGCCGCCGTGTCCCAGCGAACCCTGCTCCATGGCGTGTCGGCAATGAAGTCGCCCGACGTGCTGCAGGAGCGCGCCCGCCAGATCCTGAGCGATGCCGGCGTGACCGGCCGGCCGCGGGATTCCGATCTGTTCGTCCGACAGGAGTCGTTCGTCAACCAGTTGACCGCTGTCTACCGGCAGTCCCCAAGCCCCATGCGTCCCCGGAATCCCAAGGGCACGCTTCTGTCTTCCGATCCCGCGCTGGATCACGGGATGGCGAACATCGATCTGGACGCACAGGGCCGGCTGCGTCGCTTGCTCATCGCGCCGCCGATCATGGAGAAGATGGAGAAGCCGGAAGCTCATCCCCCTCCGAATTGGGAGGCCCTCCTCGCCGCCGCTGGATACGACCCCCGATCGCTCGTGCGGACCGATCCGCAGTGGGCCTCGGTCATCGTTTCGCCTCCGGGGAGGTCCGTTTCGTTCGTTGATTCCGACAGCAAGTTCGCATGGCTGGCCAGAGATGGCCGGAGGATCGAAGCCGCCGCGTACCACGGCCGGCCGGTCTTCTTTTCCGTGATCACGCCCGAGACGATTCGAGTGGCAGTGCCGGGGACCCTACCGGCCTATCTTCCGGAGCGCATTGCCACGGTGATGTACGTCCTCTTCATGATCACCATTCCCATCGCAGGTCTCGCGCTCGCACGCCGCCACCTGCTCAGGCGTCAGGGCGATCGCATCGGCGCCTTCCGGGTGGCGGCGATGTTTTTTCTCTGCTCGTTCACCAGTTTCCTCTTCCAGGCGCACCACTCCCTGCGTTTCATCGATGAGTGGATCCTCATCTCGTGGCACATGGCACAGGCGACCTTCTGGGCTCTGGTCACCGCGGCGATCTATCTGGCGCTCGAGCCAATTGTGCGGAAGCGCTGGCCGCAGATCCTGATCTCGTGGACTCGGCTGCTGTCGGGACGGATCAGCGATCCGATGGTCGGACGGGACGTGCTTGTCGGTGCCGCGACTGCGACGCTCGCGGTTCTGGCCTGGCAGGCAACTCTCCTCGTCGCAGGCGTCACCGTCTTCTTCACCACCCCCTCCACACTGGGGCCCGCGCGGTTCGTGGTCGCCTGGCTTGCCTACACCCTCGCCGAAGCACTGCTGCGCGGCGTGGGGCTGGTCATCCTCCTGGTGCTCGTGCGCGCCGTGATTTCCAACGACCTCGCCGCCAGCCTGCTGACCGCGCTCCTCATCGCCGCCATGACCCTCGGCGACACCTATGGTCCTTTGTGGCTTCGCGCGTTCTACGCCGTGAGCGCCTCACTCGCCGGCGTCCTGCTCGCGCGACACCTCGGCCTGCTGGCGGTCATGTCCTACGTCTTCTTCGTACTGATCCAGCAGCGCATGCCATTGACTCTCAACAGCGATGCCTGGTACTTCGGCCGATCCACCGTCGTGATCCTGCTGCTGCTGACGATCCTCGCCGCTGCGTTCAAGGTCTCCGTGGGAACGAAGCGATGGCTGCCGCGATTGGCCCTCGATTGACGGACGCGTAGGACGCCGAGGCGCTCGCGGTCGATGTCAGGGAATCGCTGATCACCCCCACTTTTCGAATTGACCCCAACCGACCGTTCGTACAGAATCGAGCTCTTCCATTCATCAAGACACGGAACCGGAACCGGAAAAGGGGACTGATCTCATGCGAATGCTCACCCGGACCTCGTTGTACGTTGCCCTCCTCGCCCTCGCTATCCCGGGGCTTCCACTCGCTGCTCAGGAAAGCCAGCCGCCCCCGCCCCCGACCACCGCGGAACAGAAAGCCT
>JBDSGC010000372.1:0-5470 GCA_039919215.1 Thermoanaerobaculia bacterium
GGGGGGAGGAGTGGCGCGGGGGTCGCGGGGAGCGAAGGAACTGCCGGCGGTGCGAGAAGCGAATCGCGCCAGGGCGTGGCGAGTGGGGCGGTGGGCGCGGGCGGGGGCGGGGCGGGAGGGGCGGATGAAGCAGGAGGAGCAGGCGGCGCGGCGAACTGGAAGTCGAAGTCGAACCGGTGGACCGCAGATTCCTGATCGTCATCCTGATCGTTCGGATCGTCTGCAGGAGACGGAGCGTCGTCATCATCCTCGGGGTCTTCTACAGCCGGTTTGCTCGCACGCACCTCCACACTCGCTGACGCGGGCTTGCTGCGCGGGGCGGCCAGCGCAGGAGGCGGCTGCGCCTCACTGGTCCGGGCTACGAGGGGAAACGAAGGAGCGATGAGCAGCGCGGTCACAATCATCAACAGCGCTGCGCCGGCGACCCATCGCGAGGGTCCGTTGAGTGCTTCGGAGCGCCCACCGGCGAGCCGGCGGATTCGCATCAGCAGCGAGCCGCCGTTCGCCGCGAGGACGATCTGGGTTGGAGGAACGCGCAACTCTTCCAGCCGGGTCAGTGCCCGCGCGTAAAGCAGAGGAGTTCCGGAAACCGAGACCGCGATGTCGTCGCAACAGTGCTCGCGCTCGACGCGGATGCGGCTGGAGATCCACCACACCGCGGGGTGATAGAAGAGGAGTGTTTCGATCACGGCCTGCATGAGATTGACGAAGAAGTCGTTGCGCCGTACGTGAGCCAGCTCGTGAGCCAGGACCATCTCCATCTGCTCGAGAGAAAGCCCGCTGAGGGTTGCCGCAGGAAGAAGGATGGCCGGCCGCAGCCATCCGATCACCGTGGGAACCTCCACCGCGGCAGATTCGAAAAGCTGGATGGCTCGATGCAGTTGCAACGCGCCGGAAAGCCGGATGGCAATGGACTGCCAGTGGTCCGAGGCTGGGGTTGCCCCGCGCGCCGCCATGCGATGCGCCGAGATCCATCCCCACAGAAGCCTCGTCGAAAGCAGGAGCACGCCGATCATCCAGACGAGCACGATCACCGGCAGATGCCTGGAGGCGAAACGGATGAGGGTCTGGCCGGCCGATGAGGTGTCGAGCGATGTTTCCACTTCCGCGGAGGTGTCGGGCACAGCGGGCGTGGAGACTGCGCGGGTGGTCAAGGCATCGCTGGGAGCGGAAAGAGCAGGCTCGTACACATGCATGGAAGTGGCTGCGGCAAGGATCACCACCATCCCAAGCGCGGCACAGCAGACGAGGTAGCGGGCGTTCGCACTCTGACGTCGCATCAGGCCGAGCGACGCGGCGAGGATTCCGGCGACCAGAGCGCCCTGCCAGAGCAGATGGACCAGCGCCCAGCCGATGGCCTGGGTAAGGGGTCCGCGAAAGAGTTCTCCGAGAGTGGCCAATGCCAGGTCGTTGCTCATTTTCCTTCTCCTTCCAACCGATCCAGAAGCTCGCGGATCTCACTCAGCTCTGCAGCGCTGGCCCGCCGACCGGAGAGGGCCTGCATGGCCAGCCGCGCGGCCGAGCCTCCGAAGGCGCGGTCGGCCAGGTCGCCCAGTAATTGCCGCTGCGTCTTCTGCTCCCCCTGGCGTGCCTCATAAATATGGGCGCGCTGACCCTCGTCGCGGACCACCAGCCCCTTCTCGGTCATGATCTGCAGCATCTTGAGGACCGTGGTGTACCCGGTGGACGACTGGCGGACGAGGTCTTCGTGAACATCGCGGACGGTGCTCGGTCCGCGGCGCCAGAGCACCCGCAGGATGGAGAGTTCGGCGTCGGTGGGGCGTGGTGGTTTCGGCTCGGTCATTTCGCTCCTCGGTGGTTACGTTAGAAACGTATACGAAGTTCTTCGTAAAGTCAACGAAGGCCTTCGTATTGAGGCGATCCAGAGATGTTGTATTAGGAGAGAGGGAGGTCAGGCAGGACGAAGACTTGTCTGGCAAAGTCTGAAGCGAGTGTCTGCGGACGATAGTAGCGATCGAGCACGGAGGGCTTCCAAATCAGAAGGTCGGGATTGCATCCGACGAACTCTTCCCAGCGGGGCGAAGGGAATCGCTGGGATCGCTCGTGGATGAGGAGTAGGAAGGCCCAGGTGAGCGTCTCGTGGTAGAGCGCCGGCTTCTGATGGTGATTGCAAAGCGGCGAAGGCCGAGGATGAAGTGGTTCAACGCCTCCAGCAGCGGGAAGGTCTGCAGGTAGATCCAGGCCACCCGCACGTGATCGCGGTGATGAAAGGCTGCGGCAGGAAGGGAACAGTCCTCGAAGGCCTGCAGGAAGGTGCGCTCTTCGTCGCTTCCTTCGCGGATGTCCACGTTCAGGAGGTTCGCTTGCGCCGGGTGGTGGGGCGGACGTTCTCGACCAGCCCGTGGGAGTCGGCGGAGCCGAGGTCGAGCCCGTACACTTTCTTGAGGGCGGCGATCTGGCGGATGGACTCCCTGCCGAAGGGCGCTTTCCCCTCGAAGGCGTGCAGCACGATCCCCTCCAGGAGATCGCCGAGGGAGAGGTCGTGGTATTCCGCCAGACCCTTGAGGACCTTCACCATTCGCTTTTCCATGCGTACCCCGGTCTGCACCCGCTCAATGGTCACCATGGTGTCAGCGTACCAATGTACCAACATCGATGCAAGGATCTTGACAGCCTCGCCCCACCGCGGCTAGCCTCCCACTTTCCAGATTTGGAGGAACCACCACCATGAGAGTCCCGTCGATTGCCGCCGCCGTCATCCTGAGCGCATCGGTCTGTCTGGCCAATGCCACCGTCGAACAGAAAACGCAGTTTCACTTCTCCGGCCCGCTGGGGGGAATGATCAACGTGTTCTCCCGCAGTGCACGGGAAGGGGTCACCAGCAACACCTCGATCAACGGGAACCGCAAGCTCACCCGAACCGGGGATCACGGGGAGATCGTCGATCTCGATCAGGAAAAGGTGTACATGCTGGACTTCGACCGGCAGACCTACACGGTGAAGACCTTTGCCGAAATGCGCCGGGAGTGGGAAGAGCAGCAGGAGCGCGCCCGCAAGAGCGCAAGAGACCGAAAAGAGAAAAAGAGCGAGAAGGCCGATAAGAACGAAGGGCCGGAGTACGAGGTGGAGTTCGATATCAAATCCACCGGGAAGAAGCAGGTCGTGAACGGATGGAACACCCACGAAGAGGTGATGACGGTCACCGTTCACGAGAAAGGGAAAACGTTGGCCAAGGGGGGCGGTTTCATTCTCTCCAGTGACCTGTGGATGGGGCCGAGAGTTCCGGCATTCCGCGAGCTCGCAGACTTCGACCGGCGCTTTGCCAGCAAACTGTACGGCTCCGCTTTCAACACCGACATGCGGCAGATGGCCATGGCCGCGGCCATGACTCCGGCATTTGGAAGGGCCATGAAGGTGATGGCCGAGCACCGCGCCAGCTTCGATGGCACTCCCATCCGCACGGCCATGACTTTCGTGACGGTGGCCGGCACCGACGCTCCGAAACAGGAGGAGACGGCCGAGCGCGAGTCGTCGCCCGGCTCGGTCTCCAGTGCGGTCATCGGCGGTCTGTTCAACAAGATGAAGAAGCGAAACGAGGAGCGGAAGAGGGAAAACAACGAGGAGTCCACTCCGCAGCCGGAAGGCCGCTCGGAGCTCTTCAGTTCGACGTCCGAACTGCTGAAAGCCAGCAGCGCCGCCAGCGCGGCCGAAGTTGCGTTGCCGGCCGGTTTCCGCCAGCGATGATGGTTTGAGGATCAGGCGAGGGGACTACGGATTCCTCGCCTGATCCATCTGCTGCTTCGGCGATGTCAGCAACTGATCGAGCAGAAGGTCTTTCTCCTCCCACACGGTCTGCACCCATTCCTTGAAGCGATCCCGTTCCACTCCCGGCTCGGTGATGGCCGCATCGAGGAACGCCGGCGGCACCATCAGCCGCCGGACCCGCACGACCACGCGCGGGACGTTGCCGCTCACCAGTTTCCACATGCTGATGTCGATCTGCGGATAGGCAATGGTCACGTCGAACGTGGCGTCTAGTTGGTCGCCGAGACTGGCCAGGACGAATCCGATGCCTCCCGGGCGGGGACGGAGCAGATGGCGGAAGGGCGATTGCTGGCCGGCTTTTTTGTGCGGGTCGAAGCGGCTACCCTCCACGAAGTTCAAAACGCTCACCGGAAAGTGGCGGTAGCGCGCGCAGGCCTTGCGCGTGGTGATCAGATCGGCTCCCCGCTTCTCCGGATGTGCCTCCAGGTATTCGCGGGAGTAGCGTTTCATGAAGGGAAACTCCAGCGCCCAGCAGGCCTGTCCCACGATCGGAAAAAAAATCAGTTTCTCTTTGATGAAAAAACGGAGAAAGGGAGCCCGTCCGCGAAACGCGCGTTGCAGGGCAAGGATGTCCACCCAGGAGCGGTGATTGCTGATGATCAGGTATCGGGCATCCCGTCGCACCTCATCGTCGATCCCCTCGATGTCCCATTGCGTCGGGAGCATGGCGTCGAAAATCCGATCATTGCCCCGAACCCAACCTTCGCCCAGCCAGGCCAGCTTGAGGACGATGCGGTTCCGCAGGGAGCTGCGGGGTGTGATGGTCTGGATGGCCAGCTTCACCACGCCGAGCAGAAGAATCGGCGTGCCCCATTGGAACGTGTTCACGACCAGGAGCAGTGAGGTGACGACGCCTCGCAGCATGCGGCGGGCAACTTACACTAATGGCGCGGTGCGGCGACGCACATCCTGCGAGGTCCCCAGAATTTCGCCAGTGACACCATGAATTCCAGCCACTACGCCGGACCAATTGAAGACGATCCACGTTTCGCCGTGGCCATCGCCCACTTTCAAGCGGGGGACTTCGACGATGCAGGCGACGGGTTCGAGGAGCTTTTCTTTGAGGCGGTCCGTGACGAGCTGGAGTTCGTGCGACTCTTTCTTCAAGTCAGTGTGGGAGTGTTCCACGCGCAGTGCGGGCAGAAGCGTCCGGCGGTGGAACGGCTGGAAGAAGGCCTGCGCGCGATGGCCGGCATCACCAGCGACCGCGGCTTCGATCTGCAGTCCCTTGGCCAGCAGGTGGTGCAGCTGATCGATCAGATCAAGGCCGGTCAGCCGCAGTTGCGTCCGAGGCTGATGAGGAGAGACGGGTCGTCCGGATGATGCGCGATCCGGCGATGGCCGCGAACGAACCGGCGAAAACGAAAATCCCGGCGCGCCAGTCGGGTTCGCTCCATCCGCCGAAATCGAGAGCGGTGGCCAGGGTGCCCAGGAGCAACGCGACTGCCAGGGACAGCGCGGGCTCCAGCCACCACCACCTCGGCCGCATCGGCCGGATGCGCCAGGCGATCAGGCTGGCCAGCGCGCCGGCGCCGATCCACAATGCGATTCCCATCCAGCGATGGTAATCGCGATTCGCTGCATGGAACGGCTCGCTGTTGGATGCGTGTGAGGGCAGAGGAACGAGAGGATTGGGGTTAGCATGGGATTCGCAACGTCCGCCACTACAGGAGACCTCGATGAT
>JBDSGC010000373.1:0-4518 GCA_039919215.1 Thermoanaerobaculia bacterium
CTGGCGAGATCGTGCTGTTGAACGTTCAGGCAGAGAAGCAGTTCGGCTATCGGCGCGATGAGCTGGTTGGACAGCGGGTCACGAACATCATCCCGGAGGGTTTTGCGGAACGACTGATCGCAGACGGGACGCGGAGCGCGGCGGACGCCCTGGCGCAACAGATCGGAACGGGCATCGAGCTCGTGGCGCTGCGGAAAGACGGAAGCAGGTTCCCCATCGAGATCATGCTGAGCCCTCTCCAGAGTGCCGACGGGATCCTCGTCACCGCCGCCATCCGCGACATCAGCGTGCGCAAGGCGGCCAAGGAACATCTCGCCCAGATGGAAGGCCGCTACCGCGGGCTTCTGGAAGCAGCACCGGATGCGATGGTGGTGGTGAACAAAGCGGGCGAGATCGTTCTGCTGAATGTTCAGGCGGAAAAGCAGTTCGGTTATCGCCGGGACGAGCTGGTTGGCCAGCAGGTGACGAACATCATTCCGGAAGGGTTCGCGGAACGGCTGATTGCTGACGGGACTCGAAGCGCGGCGGACGCTCTGGCGCAGCACATCGGAATGGGCATCGAGCTCTCGGCGCTGCGGAAGGACGGAAGCGAGTTCCCGATCGAGATCATGCTCAGCCCCCTGCAGAGCGCCGAAGGAATCCTGGTCACGGCCGCCATTCGCGACATCACCGACCGGAAGGGCACCGAAGTCGCGCTGCATGAGAAGAACGCGGAGATGGAGCGCGCCAACCAGGCCAAGGACCGCTTCCTGGCCAGCATGTCGCACGAACTGCGCACTCCGCTGAACGGCATCATCGGCTTCGCCGAGTTCCTCGCCGACGGCAAACCGGGCGCCCTCAACGGCAGACAGAAAGAGTACCTGGGAGACATTCTGGCCAGCGGCCGGCACCTGTTGCAGCTCATCAACGACGTACTCGACGTGGGGAAGGTCCAGGCCGGAAAGATGAAGCTGTCGCTCGGGCCTTTCCGCCTTCTGGATGTGATGGAGGAAGTCTTCGCCGGTGTTCGTCCTCTGGCGGAGAACAAACACATCGTGATGATGATGACCATCGCTCCGGAGCTGGGCACGGTCGTGCTCGATCAACAGCGTTTCCGCCAGATCCTCTTC
This sequence comes from Thermoanaerobaculia bacterium, assembly GCA_039919215.1. GTDB lineage: Bacteria > Acidobacteriota > Thermoanaerobaculia > Gp7-AA8 > Gp7-AA8 > JBDSGC01. The sequence continues at coordinate 1,110 of JBDSGC010000373.1, forward strand.
AACCTGCTGTCGAACGCGTTGAAGTTTACGGACGATGGCGGCCGGGTGGGCATCGTGGCTGCCGCCGACGGCGCGGATCGATTCCGGCTCTCGATCCGCGACAGTGGAATCGGGATCGAGGCCGCAGACATGCACCGGCTCTTCACTGAGTTCGAGCAACTGGAGACCGGCACCGCGCGCCGCTTCGGCGGCACCGGTCTGGGGCTGGCTCTCACGCGCGAGATCGTCAACCTGATGGGCGGCGTCATCAGCGTGGAGAGCGAGATCGGAAAAGGCAGCGAATTCACCGTGGTCCTGCCGATGAGCGCTCAGGAGGAGACGTCATGAACGGGCCCTGCATCCTGGTGGTCGACGACAATCCCACGAATTTGAAGCTCGTCTCGGAAGTGCTGGAGTTCGATGGATACCTTGTCCTGAGAGCGACAGACGCCGAGATGGCGCAGGAAGTCATCAAGGGAACCGTTCCGGATCTCATCCTCATGGACATCGCCCTTCCCGGAATGGATGGCCTGACCCTGACCCGTCAGCTCAAGGCGGACGAGCGTACGCGGCATATCGTCATCATCGCGCTCACCGCCTTTGCCATGGAGGGCGACGACCGCAAGGCGCGGAACGCAGGATGCGACGGGTACATCACCAAGCCGTTCGATACGCGCGCATTGTCCGAGGCCGTGGCCGGCTATCTGAACCTGAACATGTCCCGAACGGAAAGCGGCGCCACACATGACATCGTGGCCAGGGAGGAATCCGTCGATGCCGGTCCGGTCGAAAGCGACACGGTGGCCGATCCCATGCGGATCCGGAAGCCGCTGAGCATCCTGGTCGTCGATGACCGGCCCATCAATCTCCGCGTGCTGAAGGCCCAGATGGAGGGCGAAGGCCACACCGTCTTCGAAGCGGGGAATGGCCTTGAGGCGCTGGCCGTCCTGGGGCGTGAGAAGGTCGAGGTGGTGATCTCCGACATCCTCATGCCGGTCATGGACGGCTACCGTCTTTGTTATGAGGTGCGCCACGACGCACGCCTTCACGACCTGCCCTTCATCTTCTATGCGGCAAGCCGCGTTTCGGAAGCTGACCGGAACTTGGCCATGGATCTGGGGGTAGACCGCCACCTGGAGAAACCGGCTCCCCTCGAGGTGATTCTGCGTGCCATCCGGGAGGCGGTGGCCGGACCGCGGCGCGTACCGGTGGTGATCGAGCAGACAGCCGACGTGCTCAAGGAGTACAGCGAGCGCCTGGTAAAAAAACTGGAGGAGCGCAACATCCAGCTCACCCAGGCCGATGATCGCATGCTCCTGCAGGCCACCGCGTTGGAGACGGCGGCGAATGCCGTGCTCATCACTCACACCGACGGCACCATCGTCTGGGTGAATGACGCGTTCACCGCAACTACGGGATACACCGCGGACGAAGCCATCGGCAGGACGCCTCGCATTCTCAAGTCAGGGACTCATGACCAGGCCATCTACCAGGACCTCTGGGAAACTATCAGCAGCGGGCGGACCTGGCGTGGCGTGTTCGTCAATCGCCGGAAGAACGGAAGCTTCTACGACGACGAGAGCACGGTCACGCCGGTCCGTGCCTCCAACGGCGCCATCACGCATTTCGTTTCCGTGATGCAGGACATCACGGAGCGGAAACAGGCCGAAACGAACCTGCGAGAGAGCGAGGCCTGGCTGCGCGCCATCTTCGAAGCGTCCCGCGACGGGGTGCTGGTGGAGGACGATGGAGTGGTGGTGTATGCCAGCCGCTCATACAAGGAGATGCTTGGTTACGACGACGCCGAGGATATGGTCGGCTGGCCTCTCTCGAGGTTGTTGCCCCCGGGCGAAGCAGAGCGACTGACCGGCTACGGTGCCGCGCGGTTGCGCGGCGAGCCCGTTCCCTCGGTGTATGAGTTTCTGGTCAGATGTAAGGACGGCTCGCTCACCGACGTGGAAGGCGCCGTCTCCACCTTCAGCATCGGCGGCAAGCACTACGTGACGACAAGCATCCGAAACATCACCGACAGGAAGAAGGCGCTCGCCCTGGCGCGCGAGCAGGCCTCACTGATCGATCAAGCGCACGACGCCATTATGGTGCGCGACCTCGCGGGCCGCATTACCTTCTGGAACAAGGGAGCAGAGCGCCTCTTCGGCTTTACGGCCGGGGATGCCATAGGGAGCCGGTTCGACGAGCTCCTGAAGATCGACGCTGGATCGTTTGAGACGGCCACGCACATCACCATCGCGTCAGGTGTGTGGAGCGGGCAGGTGGAGAGGACCACCGCAACCGGCCAGACCGTCGCTGTGGATGCTAGTTGGACGCTCATGCTGGATGATCACGGCCAGCCGAAATCGATCTTCAGCATTGCCACCAACATCACCGATCGGAAGATCCTGGAGAAGCAGTTCCTGCGCGCCCAGCGGCTGGAGAGCCTGGGAACGCTCGCCGGCGGAATCGCGCACGATCTCAACAATCTGTTGATGCCGATCATGATGGGCGTGACGCTGCTCAAGCGCCTCGATCCGTCCGCGCGTGGCCTGCTGGCCATCAACAACATCGAGCGCAGCGTGAAGCGGGGGACCGACCTGGTGAAGCAGGTGATGCTGTTCGCCCGCGGCGTGGAAGGGGCCCGGACCGTGATCGATCTGAGGGAGATCGTCAGCGAGGTCGAGGCCATCGCCGAGAGCACCTTTCCAAAGAGCATCACCTTCGTCACCAACATGCCGGCCAGACTGTCCAAAGTCATGGGCGACGCCACCCAGCTGGATCAGGTTCTGTTGAATCTCTGTGTGAATGCCCGGGACGCCATGCCCGGCGGCGGCCACATCACCATCGACGCGGAGGAGCGCACGGTGGATCAGCAGCAGGCGGTGCTGTTGGGCGGCGTCGCCGGGTCCTACGTCGTCCTGGAGGTGGCCGACACCGGCAGCGGGATTTCCAAGGAGGTGCTGGAACGCATCTTCGAGCCGTTCTTCACCACGAAAGACATCGGCAAGGGAACCGGTCTCGGATTATCCACAGTGCAGGGAATCGTGCGCAGTCACGGAGGCTTCATCGAAGTGGTGAGCGAGGCCGGGAGAGGCAGCAGGTTTCGTGTCTATCTGCCTCCGGACTCCGAGGCAGCCCTTCCCATCGTTCCGGAGCTGCCCATCGAATCGTTGCCCCGCGGCCACGGCGAAGTCATCCTGCTGGTCGACGACGAGGTGGCAATCCTCGGCATCACCAGGCAGACCCTCGAGGAATTCGGCTACACCGTCCTCACCGCGGAGGATGGCGCCCAGGCGATCGGGGTCTATGCCCGCGACTTCCGGAACATCGCCGTAGTGATCACCGACATGATGATGCCGGTCATCGACGGCGCCGGACTCATTGCCGCACTGCGCGGAATCAATCCAAACGTGATCGTGATCGCCTCGAGTGGTCA
>JBDSGC010000374.1:0-9537 GCA_039919215.1 Thermoanaerobaculia bacterium
CATGGCCGTGCCCAAGGTTGAGAAAATCGTTCTCAACATGGGGATGGGCTAGGCGATCTCGAACGCCAAGATCCTGGATGCGGCGGTGGACGAGTTGGGGCAGATCACCGGGCAGAAGCCGGTGACCACCAAAGCGAAGAAGTCGATCGCCAGCTTCAAGCTGCGCGAAGGGCAGTCCATCGGCACGATGGTCACCCTTCGTGGGGAGAAGATGTACGAGTTTCTCGACCGACTGATCAGCATCGCGCTGCCGCGGGTGCGCGACTTCCGCGGCCTGCCCACCAAGTCGTTCGATGGCCGTGGCAACTACACCCTGGGAGTTCGCGATCACTTCATCTTTCCGGAGATCGACATCTCCAAGGTCGACAAGTCCAAGGGCATGAACATCACCATCGTCACCTCGGCGAAGAACGACGACCAGGCTCGCTCGCTTCTCCGGGAGCTGGGGATGCCGTTCGGCAAGTAACGCAGCGAGAGCAGGGAAAAAAGAAGGAAACCATGGCAAAGACCTCAATGATCGTCAAGGCTGAAAAGAAGCCGAAATTCTCGTCCCGGGCGAAGAACCGCTGCAAAGTCTGCGGCCGGCCGCGTGGATTTCTGCGGAAGTTTCAGCTCTGCCGCATCTGCTTCCGGCAACTTTCGCTCGGTGGCTACATTCCCGGAATCACCAAGGCGAGCTGGTAACCCGGTCCCGCACCTCCGATCCGGCCTGCCGGATTCGTCGGGGGAGCGAGACTCAGGACTGACACAGGAGTCAACAGAATGTCGATGACCGACCCAATTGCAGACATGCTCACGCGGATCCGAAACGGGATCACCTCGCATCATGAACGCGTCGAGCTTCCCGCCTCCAAGCTGAAAGTGGAGATTGCCCGCATCCTCAAGGACGAGGGCTTCATCCGCAACTACGCCGTGGGCGACAAAGAAAAAGTGCAGGCCACCCTGCGGATCGACCTCAAGTACGCCTCCGACGGCGAACCGGTCATCCACGGAATCGAGCGTATCTCGCGCCCCGGTCGCCGCGTCTATCGCAACAAGCAGGAGATCCCGAAAGTGCTCGGTGGTCTCGGCCTGGCCATCGTGTCGACGTCGAAGGGCGTCCTGGCCGGCCACGACGCTGTGAAGAGCGGCGTCGGTGGCGAGGTCCTCTGTCAGGTCTGGTAAGGAGAGGGTTCCATGTCTCGAATTGGCAAAAAGCTGATTGATGTGCCGAAAGGTGTCGAGGTCCGTCAGGACGGCGACGCGGTGACGGTCAAGGGCCCGAAAGGGACCCTGTCGACCCCGCTCATCCCGAACATCGGGGTGAAGGTCGAGAACAACGTGGTGACGTTCACCCGTGCTAACGAAGAGCAGAGGACCAAGGCGTTCCACGGACTGATGCGGGCCCTGGTGGCCAATAACGTCCGCGGAGTGAGCGAAGGATTCAAGCGCGAGCTCGACATCATCGGCGTGGGCTACCGCGCCGAGGTCAAGGGGAAGGAAGTGGTCTTCCAGCTCGGCTATTCGCATCCGGTGCGCTTCGCCATTCCTCAGGGAATCGACATCGCGGTGGATGCCAAGAGCGGCCACATCGTCATCGCCGGCATCGACCGGCAGAAGGTGGGGCAGACCGCGGCAGAAATCCGCGCGCTGCGCGAGCCGGATCCATACAAGGGCAAAGGAATCAAGTACAGCGACGAAGTGATTCGCCGCAAGGCCGGCAAGGCCGCAGGCAAATAGCATCAGAACCGCCGGGTACCAAGCCTCGGCAAGAAGGATTGAAACGTTATGGATCGCGCCAAAGAAAGAGTGCAGTCACGAGGTCGGGTTCGCGAACGAATCCGCCGCAAGATCAACGGGACGTCGGACCGGCCGCGGCTGGCTGTGTTCAAGAGCCTCAAACACATCTATGTGCAGCTGATCGACGATGCCACGGGCAACACCATCGTGTCGGCCTCGACGCACGAGAAGGCTGCCGGAGCAAAAGGGGCCAATGCGGCCGCAGCCAAAGGCGTCGGAGCATTGATCGCGAAGAAAGCGCAAGACAAGGGCGTCAAGCGCGTGGTCTTCGATCGCGGCGGCTACCTCTATCACGGCAACATCAAGGCGCTCGCGGATGCGGCGCGTGAAAACGGTCTGGAATTCTAGGAGAACAGATGCAGCGTCCAATGCAGCGTCCTCAGCGCCCCGGTCAGGGCTCACCTCGCAGCGATCGTCGTGGCGATGATCGTAACGACAGCGGAATGATCGACAAGGTCGTTCACATCAACCGTGTCACCAAAGTCGTCAAGGGCGGCAAGAACTTCAGCTTCAGCGCGCTCGTGGTGGTCGGTGACGGCAAGGGCCGCGTCGGCTTCGGATCGGGCAAGGCCAAGGAAGTTCCCGCCGCAATCAAGAAGGGCATCGAGATCGCCAAGAAAAACATGATCTCGATCTCCATGAGCGGCACCACCATCCCCCACGCTGCCCTCGGGCACTACGGCGCGGGACGGGTTCTGCTCAAGCCCGCATCCGAGGGAACCGGGGTCATCGCCGGTGGTCCGGTGCGGGCCATCCTGGAGTCGGCAGGGATCCAGAACATCCTGACCAAGTCGCTGGGCACGGCCAATCCGCACAACGTGGTCAAGGCGACGTTCGAGGCGCTCAAGATGCTCCGCAGCCAGGAGCAGTACAACGCGCTGCGCGGCACCGGCGAGGAGAAGGTCGAAGCATGACGCCCTCCTCGAAGAATGAGACTGCCAAGAAGAACGAGTCGGGCAAGAAGAACGATTCGACGAAGATGATCCGGATCCAGCAGATCCGCAGCGGCATCGGCTGTCCCCGCGAAATGCGGGAGACGCTGCGCGCGCTCGGTCTGGGCAAGATCCGGCGGATCGCCGAGCGTGTGGACACGCGGGAAACCCGCGGGATGATCGCCAAGATCCCTCACCTCGTGCAGGTAGTGGACTGACGCCTTTCCCGGCGTCGACGGAGCGGACATGGAACTCAATCAGCTGAAACCAAAGAAGGGCGCGCGCCACTCGAAAAAGCGCGTCGGCCGTGGTCCGGGATCGGGCAACGGAAAGACCGCCGGCCGCGGAGAGAAGGGGCAGAAGTCACGCTCCGGTTTCTCCCGGATGAAGGGCTTTGAAGGCGGACAGATGCCTCTGCATCGTCGTCTTCCGAAGCGCGGCTTCACCAACATCTTCAAGAAAGAGTACGCCGTGGTGAACCTCTCCGATCTGGAGCGCTTCGACAACGGCGCGTCGATCGACGAGGCCTCGCTGCGCGATGTCGGTCTGGTCAAGGGCCGTCACGACGGCATCAAGATCCTCGGCAACGGCAAGCTCACCAAGAAGCTGACCGTTTCCGCCGTCAAGTTCTCGGAGACCGCCCGCAAGCACATCGAAGCTGCCGGCGGAACCTGCCAGGAGATCCAGTAAGTTGAACCTCCTCGAAACACTCCGCAACATCTGGGCAATCGAAGACCTGCGCAAGCGTGTGCTGTTCACGTTCGGGCTGCTGGCCATCTACCGGCTGGGGTCGCACATCCCCACCCCCGGAGTGGATCCGGTCGCGCTGTCGGAGTTTTTCAAATCGATGTCGGGCGGCGTGTTCGGCTTCCTCGACCTCTTCTCCGGTGGCGCCCTGCGCCGCCTCTCCGTGTTCGCGCTGGGGATCATGCCGTACATCTCGGCGTCGATCATTCTTCAGCTGCTCACGGTGGTCTGGCCCTACCTCGAGAAGCTCTCGAAGGAAGGGGAGATGGGTCGCCGCAAGATCAACCAGTACACGCGCTACGGGACCATTGTTCTGTCGATCGTGCAGTCCCTGGGCGTTGCCTTCTGGCTGAAGTCGCAGACCGCACCCGGTGGAGCGCCGCTGGTTCCTACTTCGGTGCAGGACGCTTTGTGGGGCATGGGATTTCCCATCATGACCGTCCTCACGCTCACCACCGGCACGTCGTTCATCATGTGGCTCGGTGAGCAGATTTCTGAACGGGGCATCGGCAACGGCATCTCGCTCATCATCTTTGCCGGCATCGTAGTCAACCTTCCGCAGGCTGCGGTTGGGTTGATCGACGACATCCGCACCGGACAGCGCAACCTGTTTGCCATGCTCGCTCTGGTGATCTTCATGATCGCCGTGGTGGCCTTCGTGGTGTTCATGGAAAGGGCCCAGAGACGCATTCCGGTGCAATACGCCAAGCGGGTGGTGGGACGGAAGGTCTACGGTGGTTCGAATACGTACCTTCCCCTCCGGGTCAATACGGCCGGGGTCATCCCGGTGATCTTTGCTTCCTCGATCCTGGTCATTCCGCAGACCATCGCCTCCATGATCAAGACGCCGTGGGCTTCGGCCATCGGCAACCAGATCCGGGTGGGGGAGCCGCTCTACTACCTGCTGCAGGTGGTGGGGATCATCTTCTTCGCCTACTTCTACACGTCGATCGTCTTCAATCCGGTCGACACGGCTGACAACATGCGCAAGTACGGCGGCTTCATCCCCGGCATCCGGCCGGGCAGGAAGACGTCGGACTACATCGATCGGGTCCTGACGCGCATCACCTTCGTCGGATCGATCTATCTGGCCGCGGTGTGTATCCTGCCGGAGTTCCTCATCGCCGGCGTTCACGTGAACCAGTTGCCTTTCGGGGTCGGCGCGGCGCTCGATCGCGTGCTCCCGCTGTGGTTCACCGAAGGGATGGGCTTCAACTTCTACTTCGGCGGCACCTCGCTGCTGATCGTGGTCGGCGTGGCCATGGACACCATCCAGCAGATCGAGTCGCAGTTGGTCATGCGGCACTACGACGGATTCATGAAGAAGGGCCGCATCCGCGGACGGCGCGGTTGAGGAAGAGCGAGTGAGGCTGATCTTCATCGGACCGCCCGGCAGCGGCAAGGGAACGCAGGCCAAGCGGCTTGCGGCCCAGCACGCTGTCCCGCACATCTCCACAGGAGACATGTTGCGGGAGGCGATCAACGAAGGCACCGATCTCGGTCGTCAGGCCGCGCCAATCATGGCCGCCGGGGCGCTTGTCTCCGACGACCTGATGGTGGGCATCATCAAGGACCGTCTTCAGAAGAGTGATGCCGCTAAAGGGTTTATTCTTGATGGGTTTCCCCGCACGGTGGTCCAGGCGGAGAAGCTCAGTTCTCTGGTCGGGAATGGTCAGGGGGACCTCCGGGTTCTGCAGCTACTGGTCCCTGACGACGTCATTGTCAAGAGGATCGCGCTCCGCCGATCGTGTTCGCAGTGCGGGGCGATCTACCATCTGGAATCCGCCCCTCCCGCTTCCGACGCCGTGTGCGATCGGTGTGGCGCCGAGGTGGTGGCCCGTCCGGATGACAACGAGAGTTCAGTACGGAAGCGCCTCGATGCCTTTCATCGCCAGACGCTTCCGGTAGCGACGTTTTACAAGGCGAAGAACGCCTTGCGCGAAGTCGACGGGGTTGGTCCCGTCGATGAGGTCTTTGAACGTATCGGGAAGTCTCTCCGCTAATGCTCGACCGAATGAAAGGTCCGATTCTCAAGAACCGCGAGGAGATCGAGGTCATGGATCGCGTCAATCGCGTGGTCCTGGAGACCCTCGAGCTCCTGCGGCAGATGGCCAAGCCGGGTGCTACCACCGCGCAGATGAATGCCGTTGCCGAAGAGGAACTGGCCAAGCGCGGGGCGAAGTCACCCTTCAAGGGCTACGGGCCGATGGGGTTGCCTCCGTACCCTGCGGTTCTCTGCTCTTCGGTCAACGACGTCATTGTGCATGGCATCCCCAATCGCACGAAGCTGCAGGAAGGCGACATCCTGGGGCTCGACTTCGGTGCGATCCTCGACGGGTTCGTCGGGGATGGTGCAGTGACGGTGCCGGTCGGCAAGGTCACGCCGAGGGCCGCCGAGCTGTTGGACACCACCCGGGAGTGCTTGGACCTGGCCATCGAGGAGATGCGACCGGGCCGGCATCTGGGCGACATCGGAGCGGCGGTGCAGGAGCATGCGGAATCGCGAGGGTTTCATGTCATTCGAAACTTCGTCGGTCATGGGATCGGACGTCGGATGCATGAGGATCCTCAGGTTTACAACTACGGGAAGCGCGGGCGGGGGCTGGAGCTGAAGGAAGGGATGGTTTTCGCCATCGAGCCGATGTTGTGCGAGACGGGCTCGAAGCTCAAGTCGAGGCTGGAGCGGGCGGGACGTGAGGGGATGGTCGAGGATGTCCGTACCGATGCAGATCGCTGGACGGCGCGAACGATCGACGGGACGCTGGCAGCGCACTTCGAGCATTCGGTGGCCATCACGGCGGATGGGCCGAGGGTGTTGGGACGGGACTGAGTGATGAGGGACGTGAACGGAGCGAGGCGCTCCGTTTCTGTCCCGCATGCCTCATGCCGGCAACTGGAAAAAGGAAGGTATGTCGAAAGAAGAAGCGATTGAAGTGACTGGAACGGTGTTGGAAACATTGCCCAACGCGATGTTTCATGTGGAGCTGGAGAACAAGCACAAGGTTCTGGCTCACATCTCAGGCAAGATGCGGAAGCACTTCATCCGCATCCTTCCCGGCGACAAGGTACTGGTCGAGCTTTCGCCGTATGACCTGACCCGAGGCCGGATCACCTACCGATACAAATGACGTGAGACAGTGAGAGTCCCATTATGAAAGTTCGTTCGTCAGTCAAAAAGATCTGTACCAAGTGCAAAATCGTTCGCCGCCAGGGCGTGATTCGGATCATCTGTGAGATTCCGAAGCATAAGCAGCGACAGGGATGATGAGTTCCGAGGCTTGCGGCAGCGCATCGGGAATGTCCCGGCGGGCTGTGTGGCAGGTCCCAGGACTCAAAGCTAAGAGCTAGGAGTTTTATCGATGGCACGTATCGCAGGTGTGGACCTTCCACTCAACAAGCGGGTCGAGATCGGCCTGACCTATATCTACGGGATCGGACGATCGCGTTCCAGCCGGATCCTTGGCTCGGCGAAGGTCAATCGCGACACCCGCGTCAAAGACCTGACCGAGGATGATGTCCGGAAGATCCGGCAGATCATCACGGACGAAGGGAAGGTCGAAGGCGATCTCCGCAAGGACGTCTGTCTGGACATCAAGCGATTGATGGAGATCAACTCCTACCGCGGCATGCGTCATCGTCGCGGGCTCCCCACGCGGGGGCAGCGCACCCACACCAATGCCCGCACCCGCAAGGGTCCGCGCAAGGGCGCCGTGGCTGGAAAGAAGAAAGCTACCAAGAAATAGCGGAAGGGAAAAGGCCCGAAGCCTTTCTCTCCGATTCGCATCGCTACCGAGATCGAGGACGCATCCAATGGCAACTGCACGAGCCCCCAAAGCTGGAGCCCGCCGGGCGGGAACGAAGAAGAAGGAACGGAAGAGCGTTCCGCACGGGGTGGCTTCCATCGCCGCCACGTTCAACAACACCATCGTGTCGATTGCCGATCCGATGGGCAACGCCCTGGCCTGGTCCAGTGCCGGCCGCATCGGATTCAAGGGCTCACGTAAGGGAACGCCCTTTGCGGCGCAGGTGGCCGCTCAGAATGCGGCGCAGCTGGCCCAGGAGCACGGTCTGCGGTCGGTGGATGTGAAGGTCAAGGGACCGGGCGCCGGTCGCGAGTCCGCCATCCGCGCGCTGGCCGCGGCAGGACTGGACATCAAGTCCATCAAGGACGTGACGCCCATCCCGCACAACGGCTGCCGTCCCCCGAAACGCCGTCGGGTCTGATCATTCAAAAGTGATTCAAGCGGGCCGCGTCGTTGCGTGTTGCATGCGACTCGGGCCGTACGGCGCGCAGCTGCCGCCGTACACGCAACGCGCCATGGTGGCGCGGGTGCGAAACAAGAGGAGGCACAGTGGCTCGTTACTCTGATCCCGTTTGCCGGCTTTGCCGGCGTGAAGGGATGAAGCTGTTCCTGAAAGGGGACCGCTGCTTTAAGGACAAGTGCGCAATCGAGCGCCGCAACTACGCGCCGGGCCAGCATGGCCGTCGTCGCTCCAAGGTGCTGGGCTACGGCCTGCAGCTTCGCGAGAAACAGAAGGTCAAGCGCATCTACGGCCTGCTGGAGCGCCAGTTCCGGCTCTACTTCCAGCGCGCCGACCAGAAGACCGGCATCACCGGCGAGAACCTTCTCCGCCAGCTCGAGCTCCGGCTCGACAACGTCGTCTACTCCCTCGGCTTCGCCGCTTCACGCGCCCAGGCGCGCCAGCTTGTCCGCCACGGCCACATCGAGGTGAACGGGAAGAAGGTCAACATCCCCTCTTACCAGGGTCGCAAAGGCGATGTCATCCAGGTTCGTGAGAAGAGCCGGAAGAACGATCAGATCCGTCAAGCCGTGGAAACGGCCAGCGGCCGCGGCGTTCCCTCCTGGCTCCAGCTCAGTCCCGAGCAGTTCCTCGGCAGCGTGCTCGATCTTCCGAAACGGGAAGACATCCGCCTGCCCATTCAGGAACAGCTCATCGTCGAACTCTACTCGAAGTAACCAATGCGGTGGAGGACAGGCGCCCCCGCCTGTCCCGGAATGGTCCGGTTCGGACAGGCGGGGGTGCCAGTCCTCCACTTTGGCGAGGAGGCCGCTACATGTTGTGGTCAGATTTTCAGAAACCCAAGAAGCTCGATTACGACGCCGAGACTCTCACCCCGAACTACGGGCGCTTTGTTGCCCAGCCATTCGAACGAGGATTCGGTACCACGATCGGAAATGCCCTGCGGCGCGTGCTTCTCTCCTCCATTGAGGGAGCAGCCATCGCAGCGGTTCGCGTGGAAGGCGTCCTTCATGAGTTCTCATCACTCACCGGAGTGGTGGAGGACATGACGGATGTCGTTCTCAATCTCAAACAGGTCGCTTTCAAGCTGCACGGAGAGGGCCCCAAGACGCTGTACCTCGAGAAGAAGGGCCCCGGTGTGGTCACCGCTGCCGACTTCGAGAAGGATTCGGACGTCGAGATCCTCGATCCGACAGCGCACATTGCCACGCTCTCCAAGGAGGGCTCGCTCAAGCTGGAGGCCCGTCTGAAGCGTGGACGCGGCTATCAGGTGGCCGATCGCAATGCGGACTCGGATCTGCCGCTGGGCTACATCCCCATCGACTCCATCCATTCGCCCGTCCGCCGCGTGAACTATCACGTGGAGGGCGCGCGCGTCGGCCAGATGACCGACTACGACAAGCTGGTCCTGGAAGTGTGGACCAACGGCGCGGTCTCCCCGCAGGAAGCCGTCGGCCTCGCTGCGGACCTTCTCGGCGACCACCTGCGCATCTTCAGCCAGTTCGAAGCGCGCGGCGAAGAAGTCGAAGAGTCGTCAGCGCCGGAAGTCGATCCGCGCGTTGCTGAGATGCTGTCCAAGCCGATCGAAGAGCTCGACCTCTCGGTCCGCTCGGCCAACTGCCTCAAGAACGCCAACATCCGCACCCTCGGTGATCTGGTTCAGCGCACCGAGCGCGAGATGCTCTCCACCAAGAACTTCGGCCGCAAGTCGCTCGATGAAATCAAAGACGTGCTGGCCTCCCTCGGTCTGTCCTTCGGGATGACCCGGGCGGGCGCCCGCGCCGAAATGCGCGAGTGACCAGCGGTCGCAGTCTGC
>JBDSGC010000375.1:0-4916 GCA_039919215.1 Thermoanaerobaculia bacterium
CTGGCCACCGCGGTAACGTGTGTTTCCCTTTCTGCTTCGGCCCAGTATCCGGAGATCGCCACTCTCAAGGCCTACGCGGCCCGTGCTCTCCCGCGTTGCGCCGGCTCGGTGATCACCGTTGAGCAGCTCAACAACGTCGGCCCGGCGAATTTCGTCAGCTACGGCGCCACGCAGACCTCCACCGATCCCACCTGCGGCAAGAAACAGTTCTTCTTCTATTCGCCAACGACGAAGCAGACTCTCCTCGGATCCAAGCTTCCCCTGCCGAACGACGCGCGGCCTCTTGAACAGAAGATCGCCGAGGTGGCCTCGCAGGCCCTGAACGACCCGGTCAGCGTGACGGTCGCTCCGTTTCCGCTTCCTGACGGGATCCGCGCGGTGTCCATGACCCGGTCGACGAAAAATGGACCCTTCGCCTATCACGGCTATGTCGATGCCTCCCGCCAGTGGCTGCTTGTCGGCACGAGGGGAAACCTGCAGACCGATCCGGCGCAAACGCTCATCGATTCGCTCGGCCTGACTGCGGCGATGCGACGGGGCAACCCGAAAGCGAAGGTCAAGATCATTGAGCTGTCTGATTTTCAGTGTCCGACCTGCGCGAAGTCTCACAAGAAAGTGGAACCGTTGATCGTGAAGAATCTTTCGAAGGTCGACTACTTTCGTCTCGACCTTCCGTTGTTCGAGCACCACGAGTGGGCTCTGCAGGCCGCGCTCGGCGCGCGCGCCATCCAGCACGTTGCCCCGAAAAAGTATTGGGAGTACACGAATTTCGTGTTCGCCAATCAGGAGACCATCACCCAGCCCACCTTCGACAAAGTTCTCAAGGATTACTGCGAGGATCACGACATCGACTGGGCGGCCGTGGAGAAGATCTATCGTTCACCGGCCGACAGCGCCGCTCTGCTGGAGCAGGTCAGCCGCGCCTTCGACGCCGGCATCAACTCGACACCGACCTACATCGTCAACGGCCAGGTGATGGGATTCGGCCCCGAGGGCACCTTCACGCTCGAACAGATCAGGAAGGCTATCGGGAAGAAGTAGGCCGTCGTTCCGCCCCAGGAGCCCGCGCGGCAGAACGTCTTGGAGCGTGATCCTGGCGGAGCCTTGGGCAACCAGCGCCGCCGGCCGTGCCGGCCTAAAAACCGACGCTGATTTTTGCGGCGTAGCTGCGCACTTCTGCCTGCGTCGCTTCCACCACGATCTTCGGGATGAACAGGGAAACGCGCACGCCGAGGGTGTAGCGATTCAGATTGCTGACGTCCGAAAGAGAAATGGCCGGCGTGAGCGCAGTGGCTGCGATGGTCCCCCGCGCGTTGGTTCGCATCCGCCCTACCGCTGCATACGGAGTAACCGGCCCGATGCCCTTGCTCAGGAAGACCTCGGCGCCATACGTCTTCTCACGAAAGACATCGATGCCGGTGAGCGTGGCGTAGGAGGCGCGGAAAGCCAGTTCGGGAGAGGCGATGCTTCCGCGGATGATGGGCAGGTCCAGCGCGCCGCCCCACGTCTTGATGTCGCTGTTCTGAAGCTTGGCGTAGGAACCGGAGAGCGTTCCCGAGCCGAAGCCTTTGGAAGCGACCAGCCTGGGAACGAGAACGTAGCCGTTGCGCGTGAGATCGGAATTGGCGGGGACCGCACGTTTCCAGTAACTCGACGCCTCATCGATCTTCACGGCCGTCACCGCGACGCCGATGTCGAAGCCGAGGACTCCGGCGCTGCGGGCCGGCTGCACGGGCGTGGCGAAGATGGCTTGACCGACGATGCGGGAGAACTTCTGGAAATCTGCCTGGGTGGTGGCGGGGTCGAAGACCACGTCCTGCGCCTGCAGCGGGATCGAGCAACCGACGGCGATCAGAAGAGCTGCGAGATGTACTCGTTGCTCAACAGAAAACCAGCGGGAGTGAAGGCCACCCGTGCTCCCTTCCGTTGCAGCCACCCCTCGTGCAGGCCTCGCTCCGTCCATGCAATCCCCTCCTGTCCGCAGCGGCGGACGACATCCTCGTAGTCTATCCCTGCCGACTGGCGCAGCTGCAGGAAAAGCACCTCCCGGCGCTCTTCGTCGGAGGTGAGAGACTCCGTGAATTCGACGGCCAGAGGATCGGCGATGTACGACTGCACCTCGCGGCGGTTGGCGAAACGACGGTTGCCCAGAAACGAATGTGCCGCATTCCCGAAGCCGAAATACTCTTCGCGCCGCCAGTAGCGCAGATTGTGGCGGCATTCCTCCCCCGCCCTGGCGAAGTTGCTGATCTCGTACTGTTGGAGCCCGGCTTCGTTGAGGCGATCGAGCACCTCTCGATACAGGCTGGCCACGTCATCGTCGTCCGGCAGCGCCACGCTGCCCTGCCCGACTTGCCGCGCCAGTGCGGTGCCTTCTTCAAGATCGAGCATGTAGAGCGACAGGTGGCCCACTCCGCTGTCGATCGCGGCGTGGACCGAAGTGCGAACGCTCTCCTCGGTCTGACCGGGCAGTCCGAGGATGAGGTCGAGGCTCGCGCGCAGCCCGCTCTGCACCACCTGGCCCACCGCTTGATGCGCCAGTGCGGCCCCGTGGACCCTCCCCAGCGGGCGAAGCTCTCCATCATGAAAGGACTGCACGCCGATGCTGATTCGATTGACGCCAAGGGATTGCCAGAAGCCGATGGCGTCGTCGTCCACATCCTCCGGGTTGGCCTCCATGGAAAACTCGGCATCGGGAGCGATGGAGAGACTGGCCCGCAGTTGCGTCACCACCTTCTCCAGATTCTGGCGGCTGGTGCGCGAGGGGGTCCCTCCGCCGAAAAACAGAGTATCCACAGGCTCGCCTGCGCCCCGCGTGGAAATCTCCCGTACCAGAGCCTCGGTGTAAAGATCCTGCAGCGAGAGATCGGTGGAGATCGCAAACGGGCAGTACGTGCAACGTAGCCGGCAGAACGGCAGATGGATGTAGGCGCCTACGGACATGGAAGGTCGGTTCGCGGAGTGCGGATCGTGGAACCGCGAGTGGTCGAGGGCGGAATCCGATTTCCGCGCTTCTTCATTCCTCTATAATCCGCCCATGTCCGAGGATCCCGAAGAACTGCCGGCACCGGGGCGCCGGCGCCGCCTTGTCTGGACGCTCCTGGGCGCCATGGTCGTGGTCAGCCTGGTGCCGCTGGCGGTGTCGCACTATTTTCTGATCGGGATCAACCGCGACTCCATGGAGACGCTGGAAAAGAAGTATCTGACCCGTTCGGCGGTGGGGATCTCGAACGATATCCAAAGCCTGCTGACCAGCAACACGCAGCAGCTGACCAAGATCGCATCGAATGTCCGGGCCCTGAAAAAGGCCCTTCCCAATGGAACAGATCCCTTCCTCTACGTGGCCCAGTCCGGCGGGATCACCGACTACATCACGCCGGAAAGCGATCTGCTCGGCTTGCGGATTCTCAATCTGGGCGGGCAGGGAGCGTCGGCCGTGCCCGCACAACTGGATCGCCCGGCAGCGCAGGAGCTGGATCTCGCGCTCGTCGCTGCGTCCAAGGGCCAGCCCTACACCGGAACCTTCCAGTATCTGCAGCAGGCCGGCGCACCTGCGGTCATCCTCGCGGTGCCGGTCGTGGATGAGGGGCGCATCATCGGCACGGTGGAGGCGCTGGTCAATCTGCGCCGGATCACCGAGAGAATCCGGGAAGAAGGGAAGGGCGACGTGACCGCCTTCCTGGTCGATCGGAATGGTCGCGTTCTGATCCACAGCGAGCCGAGCGTCGACGTGCAGCGCCCCGACTTCTCGAACCTCAAGATCGTTCAGGAGTTCAGCAAAGCACCGGTCCGTCTCACGGAGTCCTATGACGATCCACGCGGCGGGAAACCTACCCGCATGCTGGGCACCGTCGCGCCGGTGGGCCGCCCCGACTGGGGAGTGGTGGTGCAGAAACCGGAGGCGCGCGCCTACGCCTCGGTGACCAAGATGGTCCGGGCCACCGTCATGTGGATCTCCATCGCTCTGGCTCTGGCCATCGTGGCAGGGACGCTGTTTTCTTCGGGAATTGCCCGGCCCATCCGGGCCCTGGCGGCGCGCACTCGGGAGATCGCCGACGGCAATTATCAGCAGATGGTCGACTTCAAGAGCCACAACGAGATCGGGGAGCTCGCCGAGAACTTCAACGTCATGTCCGGGGCCATCGAACAGGCCTTCGATCAGCTCAAGAAGGCGGCAAACGAGAACCATCTCCTGTTCATCAACTCCGTGCGGATGCTGGCCGCGGCCATCGACGCCAAAGATCCCTACACGCGCGGACACTCCGAGCGGGTGGCTCGCTACTCCATCGCCATCGGAAAAAATCTCGAGTTGCCCGAGCGGGAGATGAAGAACCTGCGCATCAGCGCGCTGCTTCACGACGTCGGCAAGATCGGCATCGACGACCGCATCCTGCGCAAACCGGGCGCTTTGAGCGACGACGAGTTCGAGGTCATGAAGGGCCATCCGTCCAAGGGCGCCGCCATCATGAGCGGCGTGGCCCAGCTGATCGACATCATTCCCGGAATGAAGTACCACCATGAAAAGTGGAGTGGTGGCGGCTATCCGGAAGGGCTGGTGGGGGAACAGATCCCCATGCAGGCGCGCATCGTGGCCATCGCCGACACCTTCGACGCCATGACCACCAATCGCCCCTACCAGAAGGCCATGGAGCTGACCTACGTGGTCGACAAGATCAAGAGCTTCGGCGGAACCCGGTTCGACCCGCGGGTGATCGAGGCCTTCACCAGGGCGGTCGGCCGCAACGACATCACCATCGAAGAACAAGTGCGAGGCGCGGCGTAGGATCGCGCGGCCCTGATCTCCGCCAGAGCATGCCGTGCTCTGAGACGCCGCCGAGCGTCGCGAGCCTGGCTTCGCTGCCGCTCGCAAATCGGCCTGCCGTTCTCGCGGAGCTTCCATCCGCTCCTCCGGCCGA
>JBDSGC010000376.1:0-4582 GCA_039919215.1 Thermoanaerobaculia bacterium
GGTTCTGTTGATCGATGGCCAGCACTCCCTCCCCCATTCCGTTGATGAGGTGCTGCAGCAGGCTGGTCTGCCACTCCGCGGCGGCCAGCTTCTGCCGCAGTTGCGACTGCAGCGAGTGAATCTTCGCAGCCAGCTCGTCAGCGGCCCCGAAAGAATCGGCGCCGAGGGATGCCCCGGACTCCGGGTCGGACCGATGGAGGCGCTCCACAAGCTTTCGAAGATCGCTCCGCGTTTGCAACAGCAGAGCGGCCAGCAGAACCCCCGCGATCAACGTGATGGCGAGGAGAACGAGCATCATTCCGTCGGTCCATCCGCGGGCGGGTCGTAGCGATAGCCAAACCCGACCACGGTAGAGATCCGCTCATTGCCGATTTTCTTGCGCAGGTTACGGATGTGCGCATCGACGGTCCTGGTCTCCACGTCGTCCGACATGCGCCAAACTTCGGAGAGAATGCGGTCGCGGGAGATGACCGACTTGCTGTTGCGCACCAGCATCCACAGCAGTTCGAATTCCTTCCGGGCCAGCTTGATCTCGGTACCGAAGCGGTAGACGCGGAACGAACGTTCGTCGATCTTCAGCTCGCCGTCCTCATACACCGTGGGCTCATCGGGACTGGCCCGCGCCCGCCGCCAGATCGCCGTCACCCGCGCCACCAGCTCGCGAATGGCGAAGGGCTTGGTCAGGTAGTCGTCCGCTCCCAGCTCCAGTCCGGTCACCCGATCGCGTTCCGATCCCCGCGCGGTCAGCATCAGGATGGGAATCCCCCTGGTGGCCGGATCGCGCCGCAGCTCCCGGCAGATGGTCAGGCCGTCGAGGTCGGGCAGATTGAGGTCGAGGATCACGAAGTCGCTCCCGCCGCTCTGCACCGCCGCCAGCCCTTCCTGTCCTCGGGAGAAATGCGTGACGCTGTAGCCCTCCCGCTCGAGATTCAGGCGGATGGTGAAGGCGATGTCTGCGTCGTCTTCGATGAGGGCAATCTTCTTCATGCGGGCTTGGCCACGCTGGGAACGGCGTGCTTGATGGTCTTTCCTTCGACCAGATAGACCACCGACTCGCAGATGTTGGTGGCACCGTCGGCCATCCGCTCAAAGTATTTTCCGACGAACGTCAGGCGGATGGCCCGCGAGATGTTGCGCGGATCCTCGAGCATGTAGGTGAGCAGCTCGCGGAAGGACTGTTCGGTGAGGGCATCGACCACATCATCCTGGGCGATGACTGCGCGGGCAAGGTCCGCGTCTCCCCGCACGAATGCGTCGAGCGCCCGGCGCACCATTCCCTGGGCCTCGACGGCCAGCCGGGGAACCTCCACCGCCGGCTTGAGGGCGGGCTCCCCATTGAGCTCGACCACGCGCTCGCAGACATCCTGGGCCAGATCGGCAATCCGTTCCAGCTCTGGCGTGATCTTCATGATGGAGGCCACGAATCGCAGGTCCACCGCGGTCGGTTGCATCTTGGCGATGAGCTCGATGGTCTTCTGGTCGATCAGCAGCTCCATCCGGTCCACCGCGTCATCATTGGCGATGACCGACTCGGCCAGTTCGCTGTCCCGCTCAGTCATGGCCCGGATGGAACGGGCAATGGTGTCTTCCACCATGGCTCCCATGCGCAGGAGGAGATCCTTGAGCTCATCGATGTCGCGATCAAAATGTCTGTGCATGGCTTCCCTCTCCGCTGCCGTCCGCGATTCTCAACCGAATCGCCCGGTCACGTAATCTTCGGTCATCTTCTCCCGGGGATTCATGAAGATGGTTTTGGTCTCCCCCACCTCCACCAGCTTGCCGAGCATGAAGAAGGCGGTGCGATCGGATACCCGGGCCGCCTGCTGCATGTTGTGGGTGACGATGACGATGGTGTAGTTGTCCTTCAACTCGTAAATCAATTCTTCGATTTTCGCCGTGGCGATCGGATCGAGCGCGGACGCCGGCTCGTCCATGAGCACGATTTCCGGATCGACCGCCAGAGCGCGGGCGATGCACAGCCGCTGCTGCTGGCCGCCGGACAAGGCCAGCGCACTGTCATGAAGCCGGTCCTGCACCTCATCCCATAGCGCTGCCCGTCGCAGCGATTTCTCCACCGTCTCCGAAAGCTGCCGCTTGTTTCGTATGCCGCCGATCTTCAAGCCATAAGCGACGTTCTCGAAGATGGATTTGGGAAAGGGATTGGACTTCTGGAAAACCATCCCCACCCGGCGCCGCAGTCCGACCACGTCGGTGCCCCGGTCATACACATCGGTGCCGTCGATGGTGATGGAGCCCTCTGCGCGCGCCTCGGGGATGATGTCGTTCATCCGGTTGATGGAGCGGAGGAACGTCGACTTGCCGCAGCCCGAGGGTCCGATCAGCGCGGTGACCTGCCGATCGGGGATCTCCAGACTGATGGCGTGAAGAGCCTGCGCGCTCCCGTAGAAGAAGCTGAAGTCGCGCACGCTGATCTTCGACGCGGCCTGGGGCAGCGGTTCCCCTTCACGCGCCGCACCGATGGCCGGCGTTGTCGCGACGGAACGTCCTGTCGATATCTCGAAAGTGGTCATCATCGATTCCTGTGCGTGCAGTCTCTGGCCTGCCCGTTCATGGTCTGTTCATCCGCTCCAGCCGTCGGACGGCCAGCCTGGCCACGATCGACAGCGTCAGAATCATCATCACCAGGAGAAAGGCGCCGGCCCAGGCCTGGCGATGCCAATCATCGTAGGGCGAGATGGCGTACGTGAAAATCTGCACCGTCAGGGAACCGATCGGCTGCACCAGGCTGGTGGACCAGAAGCGGTTGTTGAACGATGTGAACAGAAGCGGCGCCGTCTCGCCGGCGACGCGGGCAATCGCTACCAGGACCCCGGTCAGGATTCCCGGCAGCGCTGCCGGGAGGATCACGGTGATCACCGACCGGGTGCGCGTGGCGCCCAACGCCAGAGCGCCCTCCCGCAACCCGCTGGGCACCAGGCGGATCAGTTCCTCGGTGGTGCGCACCACGATGGGGATCATGAGCATGCCCAGGGCCACGCCACCGGCGATGGCGCTGAACCGTTTGACCGGCAGCACCACCAGACTGTAGGCCACGATGCCGATGACGATGGAAGGCACTCCGTTGAGGACATCGGCGGCGAAGCGAACCACCGAAGAGAATCGCGTGTGGGGGTACTCAGCCAGATGGATTCCGCAGATGCAGCCGATGGGCACGGCCAGAAACGACGCGATGGCGATCAGCACGACGGTTCCGAAGATCGCGTTGGCCATGCCGCCCCCGATCTCTCCGACCGGTTTGGGCATCTGCGTGAAAAACGCCCAGTTCAGCGATCCTGCTCCCTGCTTGATCACGTAACCCAGGATCAGCACCAGCGGGACCAGTGCGATGACCACCGCGAGCGCGCAGAGCGCTTCCGCGATTCTGGAGACGACGCGCCGGCGCACGCTGTTACTCACGCTGCCCTCTCTTCAACCAGCGCGGGTGGAGGAGCGGTCGCCGCGGCCACCCGCACGCGCTTCTTCATGCTCCAGATGAGCAAGCGCGAAATCCCGTTGACAGCGATGGTGATGATGAACAGCAGCAGCCCGATCTCCACCAGAGCGTTGAGGTACAGCTCGTCGGCCGCTTCTGTGAACTCGTTGGCGATCACCGCGGACATCGTGTATTGCGGAGCGAAAAGCGAAGCGGAGATCTGCGGGTTGTTGCCGATGACCATGGTCACCGCCATCGTCTCTCCCAAAGCGCGGCCGAGCCCCAGCATGATCGCGCCGATGATCCCCGTCCTGCCAAAGCCGATGGCCACCTGAATGGCCTCCCATCGCGTGGCGCCGAGGGCGTACGCAGCCTCCCGCTGGTTCATGGGGACACCCTTGAGAATCTCGCGGGCCACCGAGGAGGTGAACGGAATCACCATCACCGCCAGGATCAAGGCGGCCGTGAGCATTCCCACTCCCAGCGGCGGTCCGTGGAACAACGGCACCTTCTTCAGCCACTCCGGCGTGGCCAGCTCCAGACGGCGGACCATGGGCACCAGGACGAAGATCCCCCACAGTCCATAGACGATGGAGGGGATCGCTGCCAGAAGCTCGGTCAGGTACGCCAGCGGCTGGCGCAGCATTCGAGGAGCGAGCTCCGAGGTGAAGATGGCGATGCCCAGGGCGATCGGCGTCGAGAGCATCAAGGCGATCAACGACGAGTAGAGCGTGCCCCAGATGAAGGGAAGCGCGCCGAAATCGCCGGCCACCGGATCCCACGTCCTGGTCGTCCAGAAGTGCAATCCGAACTTCGTGATCGAGAGCCACGATTGCCGGAACAGCTCGAAGCCGATGCCCACCACCAGCAGCAGCACGATCGCAGCAAAGACTCCCGTACCGAACCGGAAGATGCGGTCGTCGATGGAGCGCGGCGCTTTGACGGCACCGGCCATCAGAGCTGGATTTTCTGCAACGCCAGTAGTTCCTGGTCGATCACTTTCTGGGGAAGGGGAGCGTATCCGAGGGCCGGAGCACCCTTCTGGCCTTCACTCAGCGCCCACTTCAACACGTCCACCATCATCTGTCCCCGCACCTTGTCGGTGGGGTTCTGATAGAGGAGCAGCCAGGTGAAGGAGGAGATCGGATA